>CAINDV010000023.1 GCA_903847485.1 uncultured Verrucomicrobiota bacterium | reverse complement strand
GGTGTGCGGGGTTCGTAGTCCGGCTTTAGCCGGTTCTTGGCGGGACCCACGGCCACCATGAGAACTGTCGCTGCTTGACCCGCCGCGCACAATGCGGTACTCCCCTCGGCGGAATCATACAAAACCAATCATGCCTGCGAAAGCCAACCCAGCGCCCACGCCCGGGCCAGGAGCCGGCGCCGCCATCGTTGCGCCGCCAGCGAACACTCCTCCCGTCGTCCCCGATTACCAACTCCTCCGCCGCATCGGCCAAGGCTCCTTCGGCGAAGTCTGGCTGGCCCGCAACGCCCTCGACTCCTTCTGCGCCGTCAAGGTGGTTCATCGCGCCGCCTTCGCGGACGCCAGCGATTACGAACGCGAACTTACCGGCGTCCGCCGCTTCGAGCCAATCTCCCGCTCGCACGACGGCTTGGTGGACCTCCTCCACGTCGGCGTCAACGCGGCCGCCGGCTACTTCTACTACGTGATGGAGTTGGCGGATGACGCCGCCGCACCAGGCGGAAATCCGAAGCCCGAAATCCGAAATCCGAAGCCCGACGACGCCCCTCGGCAATTGGCAATTGGCGATTGGCAATCCTACGCGCCCCTCACCCTCTCCGCCTGCCTCCGCGCCGCCGGCCGCCTCCCCTATGCCGAATGCCTGCGAGTAGGTGTGGCACTGACGGACGCGCTGGAATTCCTCCACCGCCGGGGCTTGATCCACCGCGACATCAAACCCTCCAACATCATTTTTGTGGGCGGTGTGCCCAAGCTGGCCGACGTCGGCACCGTGACCCATGTGGACGTGGCGAAGACGATGGTCGGCACACAAGGCTTCCAAGCGCCGGAAGGCCCGGGCAAACCCCAAGCCGATCTCTACAGCCTGGGCAAAGTCCTCTACGAAATCTCCACCGGCAAAGACCGTCAGCGCTTCCCCGAACCGCTGACCACACTGGCCAACCTCACCGACCGCGCCCAATGGCAGGAGTTCAGCAGCGTAGTGGACAAAGCCTGTCAGCCTGAGCCGACCCGGCGTTACCCTTCCACCACCGAACTCCGCGCCGACCTGCTTACCCTCCAAGCTGGCCGCTCCGTGCGCCGGCAATGGCTCCTGGAGAAGCGCTTCCACCAAGCCCTCTGGGCGCTGGCGGTGGTGGTGGTATTAGTCCTATCCGTCCTATCCATCCAATTCGTCCAATTGCGTGCCACCCAACGCGGCCTCGCCCTCCTGAAGTTAGAGCAAGCCATCCGCCCCCCGCACACCGCCGGCTGGTCCGCCACCGCCTGGCAAATGGCCAGCAACGCCGCCGCGAAATTCGGCTTCGACACTAACCTCCAAAGCCAGGCCGCCGCCTGCCTCTCCGGACTCGACGCTAAGTGTCTCTTTCAAACTAACGGCCTCGGCGGCTCCTCCGTCGCCTTCAGCGCCGACGGCCAGCGCATCCTATACGGTGCCCTGGACGACGGCACCACCAATTCCGGCCAAGCCCACCTACTCGACCTCGACACCACCAACCTCAGCGCCTATCCCGTGCCTGGCAAAGGGCCGGTCGCTTTCCTACCCGACGGCACGCCCGTCCAATTCTCCGCCGATACCAGCAACCGGCTGGCACTGTGGAGAGTCGGCCCCGGACCAGCGGGCCGGCGCGCGGACGTCTCGTCCGCTTTCGGCACCACCGCACCTGACAACGGAGCGCCAAGCGGACAAAATGTCCGCGCTCCCCAGCCCACCGCCCTCCGCTACTTCACCCTCCGCACCGGCGCGACCATCGGCTACCTCACCTCTCTCACCCTGACGCCCGACGCCGGATTCGTCGCCGCCAGCGGCACCAACACTGCGGGCCAGCCCTTCCTCGCCGCGTGGAATGGCACGAGCGGCGAACTCCTCCCCGTAGCGGCGTCTCGGCAGAGCGCCGCCAACTTATCTCCTGAAAAACAGCGGCGCTCTACCGAGCCGCCGCTACGGGGACCACCCGCCACCGCCCTCGCCTTCACCCCCGATGGCTCCTACCTCGCCGCCGGCAACGACTCCGGCGAAGTCACCGTCTGGCGCGTCTCCGCCGAGCCATCGCCGGACGCCGGTAAGGCGACTGGTAGGGTGACTGGTAGGGCGACGCTCCCGCGGAGCCTCAACCTTCCACCTCAAGCTCCGGCTCCGCAGGAGCGTCGCCCTACCACCGACGCTGCGCCCCTGGCCAAGATTTCCGCCGGACGCCTACCCATCCTTAGTCTCGCCTTCTGCCGCGACTACGTCCGCGACCCACTCCACCCAGCCCCGGAACCCCAATGGCTCCTGGCCATCGGCGACAAAGGTGCCGGTGTGAGTATCTGGGAAGTGCCCAACCAGCGGCTCAGGACACGCTGCCAGGGCGGGCAATATGATCGAAACGCCTTGGCCTTCAGCCCGGATGGCACCCTGCTGGTAGCCGGCGGGCGAACCCCAACCTTGGTCTGGGATACAGCGACGGGTCATTCAGTGGCAGCGCTGCTGACGTGTGACTACATGACAGGGCTCGCCATCTCCGGCGACGGCAGTAAAGTGGCCACGACAAGTCAGCGATCCGCTACGCTTTGGGCCTCCGCCTTGGAAAACGGTCGTGGCATTCAGACGCTCCGTGGTCTTTCCACTCCGGTGCCCAGAATGTGTTTCTCCCCGGATGCTCGCTGGCTGGCAGCGGTCGCCCAGGATTGGCAGGTGGGGATTTGGGACGTTGCCAACGGTCAGTTGCTCTGGGTCTTCAACCTACCGCGGGGCACTTTCACCGCCGACAACGCGGCAATGGCGTTCAGCCACGATAACGCCAAGTTCGCCTACATGGCTGGGACGCACGCCCTGCTCATAGACCTTGCCTCTGGCACCTGCGCGCCGCCGTGGACCCTGCCGCCGGGACGTGTCGAAGAGTTAGTTTTCGATCCGGCTGGCCGCTTATACGCGGCTCATTTCGAGTCCGCTGATGTCACTGCCAAGACCCTTTCCTGGCCCCGCACCTTCCGCATACGAGAGTTACTCCCAGGGGGAAGGACCACCAACTTGTTTGAGCTGCCGGAGTTCAACCAGGATGTCCGCGCCGCCACTTGGGCACCCGACGCCTCATTCATTCTGGTGGCGGGAGTCAATGTGAAGGAGGGCAGGACTAACCGCTTCCTGCGGGCATTGTCGCTCACGGGAAGGACCAACCTTTGGACCTTGCCGCAGCAATTTGAACCGGGAGCCACCGCGTACTTTTCGCTCGACGCCGCGGGAAGTCTAATCGCTTTTGCGCCCGGCCCCCCAAAGGTTGAAGGCTGGGATTACTATCTAATCGATGCGGCGACTGGAAACACCAACCGAAGGCTCGCCTTGCTGCCAACCGCCTTGAACTCGTCGGCCAGGCAGATGGCTCAAATGACTCCTGCCGGTGCCTGGAGACTGTATGCCCTGGCGGACGACTCTTTGCTGGCAGTCATCCAGTCTGGTGCGACAAAACCTGCCCATCCAATTCCAGCGTTTAGCCGTGACGGCCGCTTCTTAGCTTGGGGCAACGATAATGGTACCGTGTCAGTGTGCGACTTGGAAACGGTGCGGCAGAGTCTTAGTAAGATCAATCTGGGTTGGCGGTGATGCCCGGCGCAGCCCGAAGTTAGGGGCGGCACGCTTTCGCCAGGGCGGCACCACATGGCGCGTTAGCGTTTTGGACTGCGGCGGCCCTCCGCCGCTTTTGTACCCGGCCCCAAAGCGCCAGAGGGCTGGCGCAGTCCAAGACGCTGGCGCGTTAGTCGAAGCCTTGCCAGTATGGTAGGAAACGGAAATATCCCGCACCGCAATGCAGCGGCGGACCCCGCTTTCGCAGCAAGGTCCGCCGCCTTCCCAATCCACACACTATTCCCTGGCTCTTTCGTTAGTTGGAGCAAACTCCGCAAGCATGGCGGTTACGGAGTGTTACTGCCCACGACTTGGTAGAACCGTTTCGGCTGGCCCGGCACAATGGCGTCAGTCACGCACAGCCGCGATCCTGTTCCCATAACTGGCAGACCCAAAGGCAACCAGTTAGCCGCGCCGAGATCCAACTTATACTCGACTTGATAGGTAACATTCGACACCGAGTTCCAGCACAGTTCCACCTGGGACAACCGGATATCGAGCGTGGAGGCAGCGACGAATGAGAAGTCGTCAAACTGTGCGCTCCAAGCCGGCCGCCAGGAAGGGCCACTTAGCAGCATTTCCACCCGGTCAAACGGCTGGCCTCCGGGGCCGCTGTAGATGACCGTGTCATTGACGCCATCACTCACCTTCAGAGTGATCGAACTCGGCAAGATCGTCATCGTGAACTTGTGCCAAGCTTGTGTCCGGTCAAGAGCGCTGACACCGTCAGTCGGCACCCTGCCTGCCGCGCCGAAAAGGTAGGTGCTGCCATTCTGCCCTGGTCCGAGGTCATAGTCAGCAGTATAGATGCTGCCAACCACGTTGCCGCCACCTAAGGCCCTGAATGTGATGTAGTTCGCCGAGGTCACATTTGCGCCGGTGTCATAAACCCAGACAGACACAGTGCCGTAGGTTTTGGCTTGGAATTGGTGGTAAAGGAAAATCCACTTATCCTGGCCAGTGGCCGTAGAAACCAACTCGACAGAGTGGCTGCCTGAGTGGGCGCGGGTCGAACTGGGGCAGACGATACTGCCGGACTGTAGGCTGGTGGACCAGAAGTTAGTGTTCAAAGGTTCCTCAAAGCTGTCAAAGTAGCTGAGTGGGTCCGGCTGTGGAGGCGGTACCAAGCCGTGAACGAGTCGTCCGCCCGAGCCGGCGATCCACACGTCGTTACTCGAAGTGCCCCAGATACCACTGGGAACAATGTCACCTACAGTGGTAAGCCGGGACCAGCTAGAACCGTCAAAGTGGTAAACTCGCCCAGCTCGGGGGCCGCCCGACGTTGTAGCCAGCCCGCCGATCACATAGGCATCGTTCGCGCCAGAGGCCCAGATGCCATAGGCGGAGCCGACGTTATAGCCGTCGCCATCGCTGAAGCAGTAACTGTATTTGTTGCCGAAGGACATGGTGTTAGTATTGAAGCACCAGACGCGGATACCGTTGGCGTAGTTATTGTTCCCCACCGCCCACCAATGAAGGCCGCCTCCGGAATCCCGCAACGCCCAAGTGTCGTAGATGTCGCAGAAGTCGAAACCTTGGTTGACGACCGACCAGCTCGCGCCGTTCCACAGCCCCCAGCCCCAGCAACCCACGAAGTAGCCTTCGGTTGCCGAGACTTGGGTTTGGACGTAAGGAGGGTAACTGGTGTCGTTGAACACGGTTGTCCAGGTTGTGCCGTCAAACCGCACATCGTAACCGTTATTCCCGTTACCGACCTGGTAAGCGATAGCATGGATGTTGTTCGGGGTGCCCCTGATTGATTTGAACACTAAGCCCCCCGCCAGCGGGGTGGATTGCAGTGCCCAAGTCGTGCCGTTATTCGTGGACCGCCAGATGTTGGTGTAGGAGGCGGCATAGACCTCGCCACTGCCAACCCCAAACACTGACGCAGACCATTGGCCGTTGACGGCGAGGACGTTCGTCCAACCCGCCCCGTTCCAGCGGTAGAGCTGGGCGTTGGGCGTCGTGTTGGTGCTAACCTGTCCCCAGACATAGACCTCCTGGGGATTGCGTGCCCAGACGCTGGTGAAGTCCGTTCCGGGCGGGAGATTCGGCACCGGAACCTCTTGCCAGGTCAGGGCCGCGTTGGCGCTGGCTAAGGAGGCGGTAAGGCATCCCGCAACCAGCACTGTTTTCGACAAACTGCATTTTATACTTCTCATGATGTGTTACTTGATTTCTATTGTTTAGTTTTGTCCGACATTCGGACAACAATGGAAGC
The DNA here is from genome assembly GCA_903847485.1 of uncultured Verrucomicrobiota bacterium. GTDB lineage: Bacteria > Verrucomicrobiota > Verrucomicrobiia > Limisphaerales > JAJXZI01 > CAINDV01. The sequence continues at coordinate 2,040 of CAINDV010000023.1, read as the reverse complement.
GCAACCCGCGGCGGCGTTCTTTCAAAAATCTGCATTTATCTTTTCCGCGGCGGCGGCGGGGCGGTTTGAGAGCCAGGCCAGCCGTCGTGCCGTGGGCGTAACCAAGCGCGTAGGATAGGCGTCGCGCCTGTCTCCATCTTCCTGGGTTTCATTTACCGTCCAGCGGCCCTCGCGGAGCTTGGTGCCGTAGCTGCAAGGACCGGTTTCATTGATGCCAGAGACAGGCGCGACGCCTATCCTACACGGCCGGCGTGCCGGAGCCGGAAATCCTCGAGGACTATCCGTTCCTGGACCCGGAAGACATCCGCGCCAACCCGGAATTGGCGGCCGAAGGGGTGAGGTGCTGGTGGCTGGTTGAGTGTGCGTAGGATAGGCGTCGCGCTTGTCTCCAACTTCATGGGTCTCATTTACCGCCCAGCGGCGCTCGCGGAGCTTGGTGCCGTAGCTGCAAGGGACGGTTTCATTGATGTCAGAGACAGGCGCGACGCCTATCCTACGCGGCCGGTGTGCCGGAGCCGGAAATTCCCGAGGGCTATCGCTTCCTGGAGCCGGAAGATATCCGCGCTGGTGTTGAGCACGGTTGACCTTCATCCCGGCGAGCGGTAGCGTCTGCCCATGCAACTGACCATTGAGATCCCAGAAACGCTGGCCCGGCAACTGGAGCCAGAGCGCGAACACTTGGCCGAGATCATCCAACTGGGCCTGTGCCGGCGGTGGTCGAATGCCAACGGGCTTTGGCGGGAGATCGTCGCCTTCCTGGCGCGCGGCCCCAAGCCGGGCGAGATCGTTAGTTTCCATGCCTCCGAGGCGGTGGCCGAACGGATGCGGGAGCTGCTGGACAAGAATGAGGAGGGTTTGCTTGAGGCACCTGAGACGGCGGAGCTTGATGAAATGTGCCACCTCGATCACTTGGTGACGGCACTTAAAGCGGAGGCGTGGCGGCACTTGCCGAACGCGGTGAACCTTGCCGGGGATGCCTCGCCGGCAGTTGACAACGCGCGGCTTTCCCGCAGAATCCCGGCATGAAGATTGAGTTAACCGAGCCTATCGAGCAGTTCGTCCGGCGGCAGATCGTGAAAGGCTACGCCAGCCCAAGCGAGGTGGCGCGGCAGGCTTTTTTGCGCTGGATGGATGAAGAGAACGAGGTGCCTCCGCGGGCACAGGAGAAGCTGGACCAAGCCGCCGCTGGCCGCTTCCGCAAAGGCAGCCGGGCAACTGTCCGAAAGATTATCGCCGCCAACGCGTGAGTGGCTCTTACCAAGAAAGCGAGTATGTCTTCTGCGACTTGCAGGATGGCTACCGCTACCTCCGCAGGTATGACCAAGCCAAGGCGGAGGCTTTCCTTCAGTCCGCCTACGACACGTTCGAGTTCCTGGCTGCGAATCCCGGCTTGGGCCGGTCTCGGCCCGAGTTCGGCCACGCTGGCTTGCGTTCGTGGCAGGTCAAGGAATTCCGCCGGTTCCTGATTTTCTACCGGGAAGCGCCGGGGGAAATCCAAGTCTGGCGTGTGCTCCACGGCACCCGCGATTTAGAGCAAATTCTCGGGCGGATGGAGTGAACTCAATTCCAAGCGAAGTAGCCCATAGGTGCCAGCGTGATCCGCATCCTATACGGGACTTCAGCCGAACGATCCGGACGGCGCACATTTTTGAAAGACGGCCGCCCCGGTTTGCGCTTTACTGAGTGTGTTCATGCATGCATCCAAACCTGAGACTATCGCCACTCGCGCCAGCTTGGTCGGACGGCTGAAGAACTGGGACGACCAGACCAGTTGGCGGGAGTTTGACGCCACTTACCGTCGGGTCATCGTCGCCTTCGCGGTGAAGCAAGGGTTGAACGAACAGGAAGCGCAGGATGTGGCGCAGGAGACGGTACTGGCCGTGGCGAAGGCCATGCCTGGTTTCCAATACGATCCGGCCCGGTCGTCCTTCAGCAACTGGCTGTTCACGGTGACGCGGCACCGGATTACCGACTATATCCGCCGCCGTCCGAAGGAGCAGGAAGTCCGCCCCCCGCACGCCGATGACACCGCCCGTACCT
>CAINDV010000022.1 GCA_903847485.1 uncultured Verrucomicrobiota bacterium | reverse complement strand
GTCTGAGCGCGCGCCTCGCACTGCGCTTTAAAAAAAAGCCTGATCCCCTCGCTCCCCGAGATCGCCCTCGCGAATCTTGACGAGGTTTTGCGCGACGAGTTCAAAGGCCGGCTGGCCGAAGGCTGGTCGTGGGTGCGCGAAGATCGGGACGGCTGGCGGGTGACCGCAGCGGGTTTGGAGGTGCGCCTCCAGCCGGGCAACATGTGGGGTCCGCCCAACAACGCACGCAACCTGCTGATGCGCCCCGTGCCGGACCTGGGCGGGCGGGAGTTGGAGGTGAGCGTGACGGTGACGAACCGGCCAACGGAGCAATACGAGCAGGTGGACCTGGTCTGGTATTACGACGACAGCCACATGGTGAAGCTGGGGCAGGAGTTGGTGAACGGCAAACTCAGCCTGGTGATGGGGCGCGAAGAGGCTGACCGCACCCGCACGATCGCGTTGCTTCCGCTGGAAGCCTTTTCGCTGCGCCTACGCTTCCTGGTGAAAGGCAACCGCATTCGAGGCGAGTATCGGCTGCCCGACGCAGCGGACTGGGCGGTGGCTGGCGAAACCGACTTGCCGGTTAAAGGCTCACCCAAGGCGAGTCTGCAATGCTACCAAGGGCCGAAGTCGGCGGAGCGGTGGGCGCGTTTCACGGACTTCCAGGTCCAATGGCTTGGGCAATCGCCGTGATGGCAGAGGCGCGGCAGTCGCCGCGCCGGCCTTGCCAACCGCTTTCTTCCTAGTTCAATGGCCGCCAGTCACGGTGTAGCCGGCACGCCGCAAGTCAGCGGCCAAATCCTGTTCCATCTGTACCGCCGCCGCGAACGGCATCGGGTTCAGATGCGCATACAGTTCCGGCATCAGTCGCACTCCGTAACGCGTCACCACGGCCGCTGCCTTGATGCCGCGCTGATGGTTCGCGAACCTGGCTTCCGGCAGGAGTCCCGTCATGCCCACATACACGCACGGTTTGGCCGGATCGCGACCGGGATTGGCTGCGCGAACAAGCCGCAGGCGTTTTGCGGCGGGCTTCAAGAGCACCACATAGACGTTATGGTGATACTCCGCCGGCTGCGGCACGCAGAGCTGCCGGAGTGTGCGCCGATTCAGGGCATGCTTCTTCGGAGTGCTCATGCAGCCGCCCCCCGCCCTTCAAAGCCGTTCCGCAGGTCGCGCTGAAGCGTCGAAGGGCAGCGCAAAATGTTCAAAAATCCTTCGCTTGCGATCAAAGATAAAGGGTTCCAACATCTGCCCGCGCTCACACATCGCATTCATCGGCGCAAAGTCCTGCCGCAGGAATTGCAGCAAGTCCAGCGGTTCAAGTTTTACGAGCACCGTGGGCTGACCGTCCACCTGCCCGGCGGTCAGCGACGGCAGACAGCACGCCACCATTGCCCGAAGCACGTCCACGTCGAGGCTACAGAAGTAGAGCCAGTAGGGCCACGCCGCGTGGAATGCCGAGTAGAACCGCCGGACCTCTGGGATGGCGTGGATTTCTCGCGGATCATCGTCATAGCCCTCGATGCAGAAGACCATCGAGTCCATCAGCAACCGCAGGCGGCGGCCGGTGGGCAGCTTGTCGGGCGCGTAGAGGCTGAGGAAATGGCCGAAGTCGCAGCGCTCCACTTTGCTGCGGCTGAACTGGTAAACAATTATGTCGTCGGGCATCGGCAGGGGCAGTGTAGCCACACCGTAGGCGGCTGGCGAGTCTTGCCAAGGTCTGCACGGGTTGGCGGCTAGGAGGCGCATCGCGGCCGGGGGTGTCCTCATGGAGCTACCATCACCCGACCGGTGACAGGGGCGCTATTCGCCGTGAGCCGCCTGTGCTCACGCAAGGCCGTGACATGTTTATCTTCGACGAGCTGGGCTGGCCTGCGGCGGCGGACTTCACCCAGGCGCGCGTGAAGCACCAGGACGAATCATCAACTGCATCGTCGTG
>CAINDV010000021.1 GCA_903847485.1 uncultured Verrucomicrobiota bacterium | reverse complement strand
AGAGTTGGCGCGGGTAATTCTCGTCCACCTTGCCGGTCTGGGCGTAGCGCAACGCGGTGGCGGCGGCGAGCAGGTCGTTCGCCGGGGTGTCGCCCCAGGCGGGCGGAGTGAGACGGGCCAGGGCTTCGCAAGGGCCGGTCCAACCGCGGCGCAGCGCCATGTCGAGCACCGAGGTGCGCACATCGGGACCGAGCGCCACGCTCATCCAGAGCGATGAATACGGCCGTTCGGCGGGCAGGCCCACGACCGCCGCGATGTCAGCTTCGGCGGTGCCGCCGGCATGGGCGGCGTAGGCGAGGCCCCAGGGTTTGACGGGAAGTTCCAGGGTCAGGGCGTCGCGGTTTGGACCGGCGGTGCCGGTGAGTTCGGTGGTGATTTCCAGCAAGGCCGGCACGGTCACGGCGTCAAAGGCAACTTCGGCTCCGGACTTGGCCTTAACCTCGATGGTCTTCTCCCGCTCGGCCAAGACCTTGGTTTTGTCGCTGGCATCGAGCATGCGGAACTTCAGGGTCACGGGACCGGCGTAGTCCGTCAGGTTGTGGACGCGGCCGACGGCGCGGATTTCGTCGCCTTCGCGGAGGAAAGAAGGCGTCTTGAGTTCGACGAAAAAGTCTTTGCGGGTCAGCGTCGGCGCGGTGGCTTGGCCGACCAGCGTTTCCACCGTGCAACCGCGCGCGGTCAAACGCCAAGCGGTGGTGGTTTCCGGCATCGGCACCGTGGCCACGGCCCTGCCGTCGGCTCCGGTGACCACCGAGGGCAGCCAGCGGCCTTCGCCCTTGATTTCGCGGCGTGGGGCGGCTTCGGGTGCGAGTTTCGCCCGAAGGCCACTCGTGGGGCGGCTGCTGTTCACCACGGCCCCCGACGACTCAAGTTCGAGCTGGCCTGCTACCAGCAGTTGGTCCGAGGCGAAACCTTCCTCTTTCATGTCCTTGTCACGCCCCAATTCGCCACCGTCCAGTCTGCTTACCGAGGAGGATCTGCCGTAGGCGCGGCCGCCACCCATTCCACCCATAGGACCAGCGGCGGGGGCGGCGGGAGCAGCGGTGGCCTGCGGCCTGTTGGCGGTCATTTCCCTGCGCAGCTCGTCAAGTTGTGCCACTTCGGACAGCCCGCGCACCACGCGACCCGCTTCGGCTACCAACTCCTTGGAAACCGCGCGCGTCAGGCCTGGGTAGCGGAAGCCGCACGTCGCGCCGAGTTTGAACTCCGCATGGCGGCGCGCGTCTTTCTGGAAGAAGTCGAGGATCGGCGTGAGCGTGTCGGGGCAGACGGCATACAGCGCTTCGTTCACCAGCGCCAGGCTCAACTCGGCCTCCACCGGCTGGCCGGTTTGGTCGGTGACGGTGATCTCCACCTTGCCTTCTTCGCCTGGAAGAAACGACTCCTTCAACGGTTTGACGGTGACCTTGAGTTCACGCTCGACGGTGAAGTCCTTGTTCGCGCTGCGCAACTCGCGGCCGTCCATCGCCGCCACGGCGAGGCGGAAATTCGGGAACAGCTCATGGCCCACTGGCACCGCGATGTCGTTGTAATCCTGCTTCAACTCGATGATCCGGTGCCGGAGGATCGTCTCGCCCTCGAACGTCACCAGCGCCAGGCCGTTCGTCAGCCGCGAGTGCAGGCGCACCGTGGTGTCCTTGCCGACCTTGAGCGTCGCGGTTTCGGCGAAGAGCCGGAGCTTCGTGGCATCGGTGGCGTCGGAGACTTCGACCTGAGCCTGGTGCGTGATGGTCTGGCCGAAACGATCCGTGCCCGTGGCGCGAAGTCGGTAGATGCCGCCTTGCTCCAGCTTCAGCGGCAGCGTGGCCTCGCCCGTCGCGGGGTCAGTCTTGATCTCGGACTCGGAGGCCGTGACTTCGGCCGGCTTCGGACCAGGGCCTTCGCTCCACGGCAGCAACGCGAGCACCGGAGCTGTCTTGGGTTTCTCGACGCGGAGGACGGCGACCTTGAGCGTCTCGCCGGTGGGTTTGCCGTCGGCGCCGGTGGTGGTGAGTTTCAAATCAAACGGTTCGCCCGCGATGACCACGGGCTGACTCGGCTTCGATGCGATGCCGAAGCCAAGACGCGCCAGTGTAACGGCTTCGGTGGCGGTCACGTTTTCTCCCTCAAGTGAAGCGGTGAAAGTCAGCGCCGTGCCGGGGCGCATCCCGGTGGTGTCGAAGGATAACTTCGCTTTGCCCTCGGCATCCGTGGTGACGGTCTGGCTGCGACCGTCGGGCAACGTGCAACGCAGCGACCGGCCCGCCAGCGGCTCGCCCCAGTAGAAGGCGGCTTGCAGATTCGCCTCGATGACTTCGCCCCGGAACCACACGCGGCGCGGGAACTCCATCGCCAGCTTGATCTTCTCCAGCTTGAACGACCGGACCTCGAACGCGCCCTGGAAATGAAGCGGATCCTGGCCCTTGCGATCCTGGTGGGCGGCGATGACGTATTGACCGTTCGCCGTCGTGGCGGGCAGCACGAGCGTCGAATCGAACGTGCCGAAGCGGCTGAGCTTCACCGTCTGCTCCGACAACAGCCGGCCCTGCGGATCGGTGATGCTGACCTTGAACTCGCTGTTCTCCGGCACGGCGTAGGCGGTGTTGCGGACCTCGCGCAAGATGCCGCGCAGCGAGACGATTTCGCCGGGCAGATACGCGGGCCGGTCGGTGTAGAGGTAGCCTTTCGCCGTGAGGCCGGAGGAAAGTTGCAGTCCCGACAGCGGGAGGTTGAACGAAGCCGCGTGGCCCTTGCCGAGCGCAAACAGTCGCACGTCGGCGAGGTCCTTGAGCGATTCCAGCGGTGCCTTGAAAACGCCATCGGCTCCGGTCTTACCGGTCGTGGCCACGGCCTTGCCGTCACTGACCAGGATGTCCACGTCGGCAGCCGGCTGGCCGGTGAGCATGTTCTGCACGAACGCCAGCACCTCGCGGCGGCTGGACTTCACGATCACTTCCAGGTCCGAGCGCAGCACGAGCACGGTGGATTCCCAATCGTCGTCGCCCGCCGTCACGACGAACGCGCCCGGTTCGTTGGCGGGGAACGGAATCTCCACCTCCTGCTCGAACGGCTTGTAGTTGGCGTAGCCGTCGGGCTTGAAGTCCCACGTCTTGTCCGGCTGGATCAGCGAGACATCCAACCCCTCGACGCCGGTGATGCCATGCATCTTTCGGAAGTAAGCTTGGAGATCAATCTTGTGCAGCCGGAAGGTGCATTTCTCGATGTTGCGCAGCTTGAGCTTCACCACCGGCTTCTCGCTGGTGCGGAAGGTGCGCTCGGCGGAAAGCTCGAGCGACTTCTGTGTGAGCCGGGCGATGCCGGCATTGGCCTCGCCGAAACTGAACTCGGCCACGAGCTTCCGGTAGAGGTGCAGCGCCTTCTCGAACTCGCCGAACTTGTCCTCGTGAATGCCGGCGCTCTTCATCATCGCCGTGCGCGCCTCGCTGCTCTGCGGATACTTGCTGACGAGCTTGGTCCATTCCTCGATGGCCTTGCGATAGCTGGCTTCGATGGCGGCCTTGTCGCCCTTGGATTCCTCCAGCGCGCGGGCCTTCGCCAGCGGCACGGCGCCGAAAACGTAGAGAATGCGCGGGGCGCGTTCGTCGAGCGGATGGGCGCGGAGGAATTCCTCGAAGCGTTGCAAGGCGAGCGTCTCGTTCTGCTCGGCGAGCGCGTCCATGCCTATCTGGAACTCGGCATCAATGATCGCGTTCTGGCTCTCGGACCACTGCGGGCCGTTCGGAAAATCCTTCACGTAGCCCTGCCAGGTGGCGATGGCCTCGGCGCGCTTCTTTTGCTGGCCGAGAATCGTGCCGATGCGGAAGACGGCGCGCATCTTGAGGTTTGCCAGATGCGTGGCGGGCGCGGCGCGGAGCTCTTCCTCAAACTTCTGTGCCGCCTCGCCGTCCGGCAGGCGGAAGCCCGTGCCCGCGATAAAGTCGCGGAAAGCCTTGATGGCGTCGTCCGCCCGCCCGGCGCTCTGCTGCGCCTCGGCGATCATCCACGCGGCGCGCACGGCCCGGCTGCCTTCGGGGAACGCGGCGAGGTAATCGCGGCAGGCCGTGAGCGCGGCTTCGAGGTCGCCGTCGCGCACGACGAAGAGCGTGGCGACGGTGGTCGGCAGGCCGCCGGTATTGCCGATGACTTGCTGGCCGGGGGCGTTGGCGTAGAAGTTCTGGCCGACTTGCTGGCTGCTATTGCGCGCCGTGAGCGTCTCGGCCGGCTGGGTGAAATACGATTGCACCATGAGCCAGCGGATTTCCGCCGGGAGCTTCACACCTTCCGGCGTGTCCAACTCCGCCTTCAGCGCGTCGCCTGCCCCTGCCGGCTTGCTGATACGTTTGAGCAAGTCCTCCAACTCCATGCGCGCGGCCGCCAGATTGCCTGCCTGGAGTTGCGCCTCCGCCAACCGGTAGTGGGCGAGCGCGACATGCTTGCCGGCGGGCGGCGGATTCTGCATCGGCAGCCGCGCCGTGCCGGAGCCGGCGGGACCAGTCCAGGCTGGATCGAACTCCGTCAGGTAAGCCTGGAAATCCTGCACCGCCTGGCCGGCGTTCCCGGCCTGCTGGATGGCGCGGGCTTTCTTGAACAGGAGATCGTCGCGGAACTCGCGGGAGATTTCCATGCCCAGTGCCTTGGCGTAGAGGTTGTAGGCTTTCTGGAAATCGGGTTTGGGCGCATCCGGCACGTTCGGGTCCGGCTTGGTGGCGAGCTTGTCGGCGAACGCCACGATGACGCCCACCAACTCCTGCTTGCGCTCCGCGGCCAGCAACCGTGCCGCCTCGCTCTGGTAGATCGCCGCCGCCGGCTGAAACTGCTTCTGTTCCACCAGCGCCTGCGCCTTGAGGAACGTCGCCTTGAAGCGCCACTCAGATTTCGGGAAAGCCCCGGCAAGCTGGTCCGCGACCGTGCCCGCCTCGGCGAACTTCTTCGCGTTGAACAGCGTCAGCGCCTTCAGGTAATGCGCCTCGTCCGCTTTGGCGTCCTTGGCGGCGATGATCTTGTCCGCCAGCGCGACGGCTGGCTCATAATGCTCCGCCCGCATCTCTGCCCGCAATGGATCGAGCGGCGAGGGGTCAACGGCCCAGGAGCAGGTCGCCAGGCATAGGATGGCGGTCAGAGTGGTGGCCAACAGGCGGATGACCGGGCGTTTAGTGAGCGGCATGAGACGCCGGGTCAGGGGACCCGGCCTACAGGGGCTTGTAGGCCGCGTGCCCTCACGCGGCGGCAGTGGTGACGCGCTGTCTAGGTTGTGATGCTGGATGTTCATATTTGTGTTTTCTCAGATATTGGAAAGTGACAAGTTACGATATTAGACTTGTTGTGCAATAGTTAGGTTTTGTCCCAGCGGAAGGAAGTGGCTGTCGTTACTGGTGGTGATGCCGTTCCGGCGGTCTGGAAACCGGGGCGTTTTGCGGGTGGGAGGCCAAATCGTGGCCTTATGAGCCGTGGCGATGCCTATGCGTAGGCACGGGACTGGGCTGCGGGCCTCGGAACGTGGGGCCGCCGCAGATGCAATTCCCCCCGGCGAGCAGCTCCCATTGCACCGTCTCGCCTGGCTCCAGGCCGATGGCCGCGGGAACGAATGGATTGGACGCGCAGCGGATAGGCGATGGCTAATTTCTTCGGTGTCTTCGCACTGGCGAGTGACGGGTTCTCAGCGGGGCTGAGCGCCCGGCGGGGCTACGAACGGCGCGCGGCGAGCCGGCCGAATCTTGGTCGGTTGGACGGTGTT
>CAINDV010000020.1 GCA_903847485.1 uncultured Verrucomicrobiota bacterium | reverse complement strand
GTCGGATCGGGAATCCGTGGCGCGCCCAAGCTATCCATATCGTGCGCGTCTTGCCGGCGCAGTTCCAAATCATCCCCCCGCACGCCTCCCGCCGGGATATTATAGCTGCTGTTCAAGACAGGCTCGCTTTCGTGCTAGGGCCGATGCACTTTGCGCCGGTGCAGATGGTCAGCGATCTCCTTCCCCAAGCCCAAGCGCTGGGCCGGCGTATGCGTGGCCCCCAGGCCGCCACAAGAGACCGCGCCGGTTCGCTGGACCACTTCGTACTAGATATTGCCACCTTGGAACATGGGCTTGGCTTGCTTGGCGTAGTTCTGCTGGCGCAGGCGCACGGGCAATCCGCTGCTTACTTTTGCGGAGTATTTGGGCGGTGGATGGCTGCACTTGAAAAGTGCTTTCTCCAAGGAGGGCGGAATGACTTTGCCCCGGGTTGGCAACCAATACAGATGCACCTTGCGTATGTTCCTATTCCAACAGATGCGCGATATCGCACTTGTTTTAGGGCTAGATTCCGGATTTCAGGTTAAAGCGCGCCTTGCCGAATTCCGCAAAACTGGCACACTCTCGCCATCCGAATCATGAAACTGCGCTACGTCCACGAACAGCTCGGACTGCTGACCGGCAGGAACGAAGCCGGTTGGCCGGCACCTTTCCCGCCCGCATCAAGCAGCGCCGGCTCGACGGCCCCCTCGCCCGGCAGTTCGGCGAAAACGGCTGGAAATTTGTTAGTGAGCGCTAAGTTTTTCCGCAAAACAACCGACACCTGGAGGGCATGTTCCATCGCGTCATCGCAAAACCCGCGCGCGGGCCAACGGTGCCCTTCCGGCCCAACTGCTGGGCTGGCGGCACGCCTGCCTCGAACCTGCCATCCGCCTATGCACCCAACGAACCCAGCCGGGGGCCCTCCGTGAGTGACACCGAAATACGCAAGCGCATGATGCAGCGCCTGCTCGCCGCGCAGACCCCCTGGGGTCGTTTCCGCCTCAACACCTACGTCCAAGCCAAGCACTTCCTCTGGCTTGCCGTCGTCCACAGCACCCTCTTCCTTAAGCGCACTCTCGACCTCGCAGCCAGCGTCGTGGCGCTACTCCTCCTCACCCCGCTCTTCCTTCCCCTCGCCCTCCTGATCAAGCTCGACGGCGGCCCTGTCTTTTTCCGCCAGAAGCGCATCGGCCTGAACGGGCGGGAGTTCCAAATGCTCAAGTTCCGCACCATGTGTGTGGACGCCGAAGCCAAACTGAAAGATGTAATCCCCAAGAATGTAAAGCCGGCCAATATCACCGTCCTGATCCCGAACGACCCCCGCATCACCAAAATCGGCCGGCTGCTCCGCCAGACGTGCCTCGATGAGTTACCACAGTTCGTCAACGTCCTCCGCGGCGAGATGTCCCTCGTCGGCCCCCGCCCGCCGATGCCGCGCGAAGTAGTGCGCTACTCGCAGACGGACCGGCGGCGGCTCCTAGTCCGGCCGGGCATCACCTGCCTCTGGCAAGTCGGCGAGCGCACTGGCGGCCTCCTGGAAATCGGGGACCGCTTCGCCATTGAATTTCCGGAGCAAGTCGAACTCGACGTGCGTTACATCGAAAGCCAGAGCTTCGGGCGCGACCTCTGGATCCTGGCCAAGACCGTACCCGCCATCCTCTTCGGCAAAGTGATCAAACCCTGAAGCAGTTACCCCTCCGGCCCGCCGCTCACCCGGCCGCTTCCGACCGCTCCCCGGCGGCGGGGCGCGGCCGTTTAGTTAAGCCGTATCTATTCAGAGGAACAACCCTCCAATGAACCGCAAAGACGCGAAGAACGCAGAGAATAATCGGCCAAGTCTACGAGGTTATAGGTTAGTGAAGTCTAAGATGATCTAGGTCAG
>CAINDV010000019.1 GCA_903847485.1 uncultured Verrucomicrobiota bacterium | reverse complement strand
GAATCGCCAGTTGCTCGTGGCGGCGACCAGCGGCATGAACTCGGTCCTGTTCCGCTTCGTCATCGCCAAGGAAGGCGCGAAGTATGAACTCGCCACCGACCCAGTCGTCGTCGCCAACCGCCTCATCGCCCGCCTCGCGCCCAGCCCGAGCGACGCGGCGGAAATGCTCGCGCTGCTTTTCGGCGAAGGGCTGGCGAGCTTCGATCCGCTGAAGCTTTCCGCCAAAGAAATCCGGCCGGCCTTCGCCTTCAACGCGACCGGTTGCTGGGCCTTCGGCGAAGGCGCGATGGCGGGCCGGTTGTTCGCCACTGCCGGACCGGACGGCGGCGCGCGGAGCCTGGTCTATTCGCAGATTTACATGATCCAGGTGCTGGGCCGGGAAATCACCGGCGGCTTCATCCCGCTGCCAGCTACCGGCACGGACGGGCTGGCCCTCATGGCCGTCACCGAAACCACTCGGCGAAATGCAGACGCGAGCGCCTTGCAAATCTACGTCGTGGCGGACCCGAAACCGGACACCACCGTGAAACGCCTGCTCTGCCTGCGCTGGCACCAGATGGCGGTCGTTGAAGATTCAGTCGTCCGCGAAGTGAAAGTCGTCACGGCTGGCCAGTTTGAGGTGCTGGCTGACCTTTCGCTAGGCACCAACGGACCCGTCCACCTCGTGCCGTCGCCGGACCGGCAGTCGCTGCTGGTTTCGCTGGCCGGGCTTTACCAACTGCGCTGGCTTGATCCCACCGGCAACGCCTGGAAACCCGAAGCCTTGCTGCCAGTGCAAGTCTTCCCGATGGACCTCGCCACCGTCACCGGCAGCGTCCGCGTCCGCAATAAACGCGAGTCGGGCAGGGAGCCTCTGGTGATCATCGCCAACCGCGACAGCCACACGCTGAGCGTCATTCCCGAAGCGCTCCTGGCCAAGCCGGCCGGCGTGACGATCGCGGCGGTCCGCGCTTACCGGGGCACTGTGTTCGCTCATTTCCGCGAGCTGGGATTGCGCCTGGCGCAGCGGGTGAAGGACTGCCTGTGCGAGCATTTGCTGGTGGATTGCCCGCCAGATTGCACGGAAGACGACGCGGTGCCGCTGGCTTGCGTGGACATCCGCGGCGGCCGGGTCTATCAGATTTGCCACGCCAACCGGCGCGAAGTCATCACCTTCCCGAAGCTCAAGTATTGGCTATCCGCCATCCCGGTGCTGCCGGCGCTGAGCTGGCTGACTGGCGAGTTCTGCGGGCTGGTGCTGCCGGGGCTGTTCAAGGACGCCAAGCTTCCCGCCGGCAACGTGCTGGACACCAACACCGTCGGTCCGCTGCGCGAGAAAATCACCCTGGAAAACTGGAACCTGCTCAAGGCCGCTGTCGCCAGCCGCTTCCAGCAATACACGAAGTATCTCTGGGCCGCCACGAAGGTCGAGGCACCGTCGCGCTTCCCGAAGTTCGAGTTCCAGGAGAAGAACGTGGCGATCAACGAAGACGTCGAGGCCGCCAAACGCCGCCTGGCCGATCAAGGCGTAACCGTGAGCGAAGTGGCGGACTACACCTCCACCATGCAGTCGGCCCGCTGGAAGGAGGCCCGCGACCTCCGGTTCAGCTTCAAGGAAGGCGACCGCGTGAAGCTGTTGG
>CAINDV010000018.1 GCA_903847485.1 uncultured Verrucomicrobiota bacterium | reverse complement strand
GCTCGCGCTTAGCGCCGGGGGTGCCTGCCTGAGTTTCGACCGCACCTTGCGGCGTATCTGTTGGACGTCCCGGCCGCTCGCCGTGGCCGGCCAGCACGGTCCCGGACGCTTCGCCCTCTTCGGCGGACCGCATGTTTTTGAATCGAGTCCCTTGGGCCTGTTGACCCAGCCCGATAACACCCGCTTCCTGCACAATATCCTCGATTGGTTGCTCCAGGGTGCGGTCGGCGCGGGCGGCCCAGGACTGTCTCTCGTTACGCCGCCGACTAACACTGGCCACGATTGGACTGGCGTGGAAGCGCGGGGCGAAGGTGCGCGCACGATCGCCGCGATGGAACGGCTGTTGCGCCAGACCGGGGTGTTCAAGGCCCTGAGCCGGGCTAAGTGGATGCCTTAACTCTCCCCGGTTCCGGTTCACTAAGCTGGCGGTTGTCGTGGCCGCGGGTTCCCAGCGTCGCCAGAGACTACGCGAACGGGCGTATCACGGAGCGGCGTAACCGGAGGTCGGGCGGCGGAACGAGTTCCAGGTGGGCGGCTTGTACCCTCCGGCAGGTCAGTGTTGCCACCGCCCGGCTCCCGACGCCAGCGTGCGTTAATCGAACCTGTCGAGCCTTACACCCGATTGGCCTTGCGGCTGTGGTCCGAGTCCCGCCGGCCTTCTTTGCGGGACACCGCAGCCCGTGGGCGAGGTTGACTTTGCCCGCCAAAATGCTTCACTTCCCCCATGACGGCGACTTTGGAACAAACACAGTCCGACCTGCTGCGGCTGGTGAACCTGGTTCAGCAAGGCGAAGAAGTGGTCATCACCAGCCAGGGCTGCGCGGTGGCCAGGCTCAGCGCCGTGCCACCGAGCACAGCTACGCCCAGCCGTCAGGCCTGGCTGGCGCGGCTCGCCGAGTTGCGCGGGCAGTTGTCCACCGGCAAGACCGGCCCCTCCGTGCAACAAATCCTGGACGAAGACCGGGGCGACTGAACGCATGAGCTACTGGGACACCTCCACCCTCGGCAAACTCTACTTCCCGAAAGCGGATTCGCCCGCCTTCGCCCAGAAAGCAGCGAGCGCGGCGGTCATCGTCACCGCCTAACTCGCCCTGCACGAAATGCGCCGGGTGGCATTTCGCAAGGAAAGCGATGGGATCATTCCGGCGAACACGCGGAAATGGTGCTGAGCCAGGTGGATCGGGACATTGCTGCTGGGCAAATCCGCGTGGTGGAAATGGACGCCCAGACGGAGGCGGAGTTCAACGCGATCATGGCCTGGTGCTACCGTCTTGTGCCGCCGATTCCCATTCGCACGTTTGACACCATCCACCTGGCGACGGCCCGTGTGGCTGGCGAGACTGAGTTGGTGGCCACCGACAAACGGATGCGCGACGCGGCCAAACTGCTGGGTTTCACGCTCTTCCCGATGTGAAGCGGTTCGTGAGAGTCTCCTCACGTCGTCTCCGACAGTTATCGAATGGCTTCGCCCTATTCGGATTTCGACCTTCGATTGCGGATTTCCGCGCAGCGGCCCCTCTCATCGTTGAGCTGTTCACGGTTCGCCTTATCTCAGCGAAACCGTGTTGCTGCGGCAAGTGTGTGTGACGGCGTTGGGGGGGCGGCGGTAGTTTTGGTGCCAGATTATGGCAATCAAGACAGCGACCAAAACCTATCCCGCCTTGGCCAGCGCCCGGGCGCAAGCGCAGCCCGCCTTGGCCGCGTGGCGGCAACGGCGCAAACCTCGCGAACCCATCCCGGCCGCCTTATGGGGGGCGATGGCCCCCGTGGCCCGAACGTATGGGCTGAGCCGTGTCGCCCCAGCCTTGGGCGTCAATTATACCGCCCTCCAGCGCCACGTGGTGCCCCGCGGCGTGGGACCCGCCGGCCCGGCGGCGGCGGGATTTGTGGAGATGCCGGTGCCGGCCTGGTCCCCGGCACCGCAGTGGGTGCTGGAGTTGGAGGACCGCCGCGGCACCAAACTCACGTTGCGGCTGGCCGCCGGCGACCAGGCGGCGGCGCTGGCCCTGGCCCAAGGACTCTGGGGCCAGCGGGCGTGATTCAGATTACCCCGCAGATGCGGTTGTTACTGGCGGTCGAGCTGGTGGATTTCCGCCAGGGCATCGGCTGGTCGGCACCCCAGCGCCGGGCCAACATTCACCTGGTGGCTTACAACACGCGTTTCCTGATCTTGCCCTGGGTCCGGGTGCCGCACTTGGCCAGCCACTGGTTGGCCCGGGTGGCCCGGCGGATCGCGGCGGACTGGCAGGAGCTCTATGCCCCTCCGGTTTATCTGTTGGAGACTTTCATCGACCCG
>CAINDV010000017.1 GCA_903847485.1 uncultured Verrucomicrobiota bacterium | reverse complement strand
GCGTGCCGCCTTGATCTATAATCCCTGGGCGCCAACCACTTTCAAACTCATCTACGGCCAGGCCTTCCGCGCGCCCAACGCTTACGAGAATTTCTACGAGTCCGTATCCAACAAGAAGAATTCCAACCTTGGCCCCGAAACTATCCGCTCTTACGAATTGGTTTACGAACAGCGGATCGGCCCGCACTGGAGTGGCAGCGCTTCCCTGTTCTATAACGACATTCAGAATCTCATCGGCTACCGACAAGACCCGGCGGACGGTTTCTTCTACTTCGACAACATCGATTCCGTGAAGGCCCATGGCGCTGAATTTGAGATCGCGGCGCAGTGGGCCGGCGGCCTGCGCGGGCGGGCCAGTTATACCTACACCCACACGGAGGACACCACCACCGGGCAGTGGTTGAGCAACTCCCCCGAACACCTGGGCCAGTTGTCCCTCTCGGTCCCACTCTGGCGGGACAAGTTGTTCGCCAGCACGGAACTCCAGGCGATGAGCGGGCGGGCGACGGTTCGCGAGGGTAGCGTGGACGCCTACTGGGTGGCCAATGCCACGTTGTTCAGCCAGAAGATCGTCAAGGGACTGGACGTTTCCGCCAGCGTTTACAACCTGTTCAACCAGCGCTACCGCGACCCGGTATCGGCGGATTTCACCCAGGACTCCATTGAGCAGGATGGGCGGCAGTTTCGCCTAAAACTCACGTATCGGTTCTAACCCCGACACGTCACGGCAATGGACTTGAGCAGGGAAATGAATCTGAAGAGACGCCGCGTGGCGGTTACGCAATCCCAGCGGAGTGCCGGCTCGCTGCCACCGCTCGCGCGAATTCTTGGGGAGCGAGTGGCGGCCTGGTGGCGGTTGGGTTTTGGACCTGGCCGCGTCAGTCACCGCCTGATCTTTCGCTGCGCGCCCATGGCGTTCCTTGTGGCCTCGCTCGCGGCTGCGGGTTGGTGCGGGGCAGCGGACAAGCTCAACACCGCCAGCGAGTATCAGCTCAAGGCCGCGTTCCTGTTCAACTTCGTCAAATTCACGGAATGGCCGCCAGCGGCCTTCTCGAATGCCACGGCACCGCTGGTCATCGGCGTGCTGGGCGACGATCCATTTGGCAGCGCGCTGGATGACTTGATGAACGGCGAGCGGATCAACGGAAGATTCATTGTGATCAACCGATTCCAGTCCGGCGACGACGCTAACGCCTGCCACGTCTTGTTCGTAAGCCGATCGGAAAAGGACCGCCTGTCCCGTCTCCTGGAGGAACTGAAGCAGAAACCCGTGCTGACGGTCAGCGACCTCGACCAGTTTTGTCAGCAAGGCGGCATGATCAACCTGGTGCTCTCCGCCGGCAACACCGTGAAGCCGGAGATTAATCCAGACGCCGCCCGCTCCGTCAGCGTGCAGATTAGCTCCAAACTGCTCAACCTGCCGCTGGTGCGCCTCGTGAAGACCAAAAGCTGACTCGGAAGCCCGTCCTATGCCCCAATCATTCCGCGACATTCCCATCAAGCGCAAGGTGACGCTGGTCATCATGATCGCCAGCATGACGACACTGCTGGTGGCGTCGGTGAGCCTCTTTGTGTTTCAGTGGCTTAGTGCCCGCCAAACGATTATGCGCGACCTGCAAGCCCAGGCGGAGATTATTGAGGCCAACAGTACCGCCGCCCTGACGTTCCAGGATCAGAAGGCCGCGACCGAAATGCTCTCCGCGCTGAAAGCCAAGCCCCACATTCTCGCCGCCAGCCTCTACCTGCCCGACGGAAGCCGACTCGCCGTTTACGGTGAAGAGGACCTCAGCCCGGCCACCATACAGAATCCAGTTCCGGAAGGGCTTAATTCCGAAGGGCTGCATCTGCTGCTGTACCGGCCCGTGATGCTCGACAATCGCCGCCTGGGCACGCTGCACCTGCGGTTCGACTTCCGCGCCATGGAGCGCGAGATCATCAAGCCGTTCTTGCTGATCACGAGCGGCATCGTAATGGTGGCACTCCTGCTTG
Source organism: uncultured Verrucomicrobiota bacterium (assembly GCA_903847485.1). Taxonomy (GTDB): domain Bacteria; phylum Verrucomicrobiota; class Verrucomicrobiia; order Limisphaerales; family JAJXZI01; genus CAINDV01. Next base: position 1,030 of record CAINDV010000017.1, on the reverse strand, counting down.
CCATCGTGCTTAGCTCTGCCTTCCAGCGCGTCATTTCCGCTCCCCTCCTGCGTCTCACGGCTACCGCCCGCACGGTGGCCGACCGCAAGGACTACTCCGTGCGCGCCGATCCGGCCGGCCAGGACGAAATCGGCACGCTCACCCAAGCGTTCAACCAGATGCTCACGCGCATCCAGGAACAGGACGACTCCCTCCGTGCGGCGGGCGAACGCTACCAGAAGCAACACGAAGCCCTGACCACGCTGACGCGCGGCGAGGCGCTTTATGCAGACGACGTGGACGCCACGCTGCGGCGGTTGTGCGAGACAGCGGCGCAAACACTGCAAGTCGCTCGCGTCAGCGTCTGGCGATGGAACGAAGCGCGCACGACGCTCGACTGCCTGGAATTGTATGAACTCAGTGGTCACTGCCATTCCGCCGGGCGGGAGATCGCCGCGGCGGATTACCCCGACTATGTCGGTGCCCTTAACGGCAGCGAGATTATCGCCGCCGAGCACGCGTCGGCTGACCCGCGCACTCATGAATTGAAGGATGGTTACCTGTCGCCGCTGGGGATCACCTCCCTGCTGGACGCGCCTATCAATCTCAATGGCCAGGTGATCGGGGTGCTGTGCCATGAGCACGTCGGGCCAGCGCGTTCCTGGCATCCGGACGAAAAGATGTTCGCCATCTCGATGAGCAATCTGGTTTCCATGACCTTCGCCCACTGGGAACGCCGGCAGACCCAGACGCAGTTGGACGAGGCGAACCAGCGGCTCATCGAAACCTCGCGCCTGGCCGGCATGGCCGAGGTGGCGACGGGCGTGCTGCACAACGTGGGCAACGTGCTCAACAGCGTGAACGTCTCCTGCACCCTGGTGCTGGAACGAGTGCGGCAGTCCAAGGTGGCCAACTTGCCCAAGCTGGCGGCGATGATTCAAGCACAAGACGGCGGCCTCGGCGAATTCCTGACCAACGATTCCAAGGGCAAGCAAATCCCCGGCTACCTGTGCGCGCTGGCCCCGATCTTGGTGGAGGAGCAGTCCTTCGC
>CAINDV010000016.1 GCA_903847485.1 uncultured Verrucomicrobiota bacterium | reverse complement strand
GGTGGCGGCTTGGAGCGCGGCAGCGGGCGAGGTGATGTCGGCCGCCATGTCCCACGCGACGCACCGGGCATCGGGCGGATGAAACGTCGCGATAGGACAACGCAGGCCCAAGCCGCCGAGCAGCGAGTGGATGTCTTGCTTGGCGTCATAAATCAGGGCGCGCTGATCCAAGCCGTGGCCGATGCGAGGGAGCACTGATTGCATGAGCAGACGCTGCAGCAGAGTCTTGCCACTGCCCGTGGCCCCGACGATGGCGAAGTGCCCATAAGCGGCGCGCTGGGGTAGGAGGTATTGTCCGAGGCGGATGCCTTGGTTTGGCGGCGTATCCGCCAGCGCCTCCTGAACCTGCTGGGCGGTTCGCAGCGAACGCCCGCGCAAGTTGACGAAACGAGACCTGATTTCGCCGTCGGCGCAGGAATCGAAAGACCCATACGGCGACGCCGATCACGAGGAGCAGGGTCGGGGTGGCGATGGCGACCCAGTGGGCGGTGAAGTTCTCCATGAGCAGGTGACCTCCTGATCCATTACCGCAAATCGGGGCGACTGCGCCAGCCCCTCAATGAACTATTGAGTTGGTGATGGCGCGGCCGGGTTCCGGCGGCACGAACGCCCCGGCGCTCGGATTGAGCACGTGCAGCGCCCTCGGGGGGGGCATCCCCGGCTTCCGCCACTAACGCCCGCGCGGGGAGATCCCGCTGGCGCGCTGAGGCAAGCCGCCGGGCGGCGAACTCACACCACCGATAGAGACGGTGGAAGATGAGGGCGAGCGGTCGTCAATAAACCAGCATCCGCAAAGCCCGCCAAACGGTTCTGATCGCGAGCGTGGCCGCAACTGAATCCGCTTGGGGCACATAACTGAGAAGTCCACATAACGTCCGGCGCCCGGCCCTGCCGACCCTCGGCCTCCCCGATCCTGGCTTGCCCCTGTCCGGTCCGGTCACAAATGCCGCCGGTGGACTCCCTGTGCCCCCACCCGTCGCCACCTGGCAGATTTCAAGCGGCCTGGACTTGGTGACAATCCCCTCACGGTTGCCTGCCTGGGCTGAGGCTTCAGCAGGCAGGTCGTCGTGAACGACAGTTCGTCCCCGTCACCCTGCGCGCCGTTTTCGCCGTTTTCGCCGCTTGACTAATCGGTAAGTCTGATAGCCTGATTATGTGAAAGAGACGACGATTACGGTGACGGAGGCGGCCCGCAACTTTGCCGACTGCGTCAACCGCGCCCACTATCAAAACACTTCTTTTGTGCTGCTGAAGAACGGCCGGCCCTTCGCCCGAATCGAGCCGGACAGTGAAAAGCGCTGCACGGGACGGCATTTGGCGGACGCCTTGGCCAGCGCGGAGATGTCGGTGGAAGAGGCTTGTGACTGGCACGGCGAGTTGCGAAACGCACGCTAAACCCTCCCAGCCCCGATTGACAAACGGCAATAATCCTCGACGCGGATGTCATCATCCGGGGCGAAAAGGGAACTTTCGACCTGAAGGGCTCTGGCTGGAGCGCCAGCCCGACGAATTGTTCGAGGTGGCGGCCATCACGGTGGCCGAACTCTGGCATGGAGTGGAACGGGCCACCGGCGCGCACAAAGCACGGCGCCTTCAATACTTGCAGGCGGTGCTGGCCCCGTTGCCTATCATTCCTTACACCGAGCGGACTGCGCGCGAACATGCCCGGATTTGGGCCAAGTTGGAGGCGGCTGGAACCATGATCAGCCCCTACAACGTCATCGTCGCCGCCACGGCGCTGGAGCGCGGCAGTGAAGTGGCGACGTTCAACAAGCGCCACTTCGATTGCGTGGCGGGAACTAAAGGCGATCGAACCGCAGTAAGCCACCCCCGACACCTACGGCGACGGCCTGCCCCGCCGGTCGCCACCCCGCCAGTTGTGACCGTAAGCCACCCCTGACACCGACGGCGACGGCTTGCCCGACTGGGCAGAAGTGATGGCCGGCACCGACCCAGCCGCCCCGAACTCGGTCTTCAAGGCATCCGCCGCCGTGCAACCGGCGCTGGGTGGTGGTTTCATCGTCCGCTGATCGAGCGTCGCCGGGAAAACGCATTCCGTCCATCGCACCAGCGACTTGGCGGCGCCGTTCACTGACGTGGCGACCAACGTCCCTGGCAGTCCGCCGCAAAACCAATTCACCGGCGACACCGCGACCGGTCCCGGTCCGTTCTTCTACCGGATCAAGGTCGCGGAGTAACGCATGTTCACGCATCACTATTCGCTGTGGACTGAGTTCGGACCGGCTTGATCGGCATTTCACCTTCAGTAAATGTTTCAGTAACCGAGTAGCAAATGGGTAGGCACCGGTAGTGGACGAGTAGGCGCAGAGTAGGCTTGACTATCAGCGGTTTGCTGCGAGAATTTGCTCGGAAAACACAGCATAAACCGCTCGATTCCGACTCCTATGTGAAACTTCACATAGGAGTCGTTATGTGGACTTCTCAGTTATGTGCCCCAAGCGGATTCAGTTGCGGCGTTTTTTCACTTTTTCTATGAAACGAATGTGGTAAGAGGAAGAATGGCGAGGTCTTGAAAACCGCTGGGTTTTCCGGGACTCGCTATGAACCAGAAGCCATGCCAGAGCCGCCGCGGCCGTGAATCGAAGGTCGGCCGCCAACTTCACATAAGTTTCGAGGTTCGCTGGCGATCTGCGCCACCGCGGGTACCACCCCAATACCATCGGCGTGTATGGTCGAGTGGTGGCGCACTTCGGGCGGTGGCTATCACTGCAGGACATCGTCCCGCGACAGATTCGTCAGACCCATGTGGAAGCGTTTCTCCAGCGGCATTTAGCTCGCTGCCATTGCCCGCCACCGGCGATTCGCAGCTTCCCCCTATGTCGGGGTGCGTTGCATAGTTTTCTGGATTTCCTACGCCGAGAGCGATGGATTCCCGATCCACCCCAAAGAGCGCCTCGTTTGCGAGCCGCCGACCGTTTGCTCCTCGATTTGGATCAACACTTGGATCGAGTTCAGGGGTTAGCGGTGGTGACGCGGCGGGCGCGCAGACGTTATGCCCGGGAATGGTTGGAGTGGCAGTTCGGTCGCCGCCGCTTGCGGTGGAGAACTCTCAAGCCCCGTGACCTATTCGGGTTTGTCACCGCGCGGGCTCAGCACCTGAAGGGGACCAGCGTGCATGCGCTGGCGGTGGGGCTGCGTAGTTTCCTGCGGTTCCTGGAGTTCACGGGACGGATCCGTCCGGGATTAGCGGCGGCCGTGCCGTGTCCGGCTTCCCCAGCCTTCCCACCGCCCGCTCAGGTTCTGGATCCCGGCATGCGGCTTCGGTTCCTGCGCTCATTCGACCGTCGCACTTCGGCCGGTCGGCGCGATTACGCCATCGCCTTGTGTTTCTCGGAGTTGGCCCTCCGCGCCAACGAAGTGGCCGCGTTGACTTTGGACGACGTGGACTGGCGCGCCCTGACCGTGCGCCTGCGGCAGACCAAACAGCGGCGCGAGCGACTTTTACCCTTGCCCTCCCGAGTCGCGCGTGCTTTGGCGGCGTACCTCCAGCGAAGCCACCCTGCGGTTGGCCATCGGCTGCTCTTTATCAATCTGCGACCTCCGCTCGGCCGCCCCTTGCCCACCGACGGGGTACGCAACGTCATCCGCCGGGCCTTTGGCCGATGTGGGATCAAGGCCACCGGGCCGCACATCCTGCGTCAGAGCTGGGCGACCGCCGCGCATCAGCACGGCACTGACCTCAAACGGATCGCCGATGTGTTGGGCCACCGTTCCGTGGACACCACTGCCCCGTACACCAAGGTGCATTTTGAACAACTCCGGCAAGCGGCGCTGCCTTGGCCACGCCCCCAGCCATGAAGACCACGATGCGATCCCGCGTGCGCGCCTATCTGGCCCAGCGTCGGGCCTTGGGCTTCCGGCTCCGGAGCGAAGGCTACCTGCTCCAGAGCTTTGCTCGATACGCGGACCGCTACGCCAGCCAGGGACGGTTGACCCATAAACTGGCCATCGCCTGGGCCAGCCTCCCCAAGAACGCGGACCGCCACCGCTGGGCGCGGCGGTGGGAAGCGGTGCGGCGGCTCGCCAAGTATCTGATCGTGGTGGATCCCAAAACCGAGATGCCGCCCCGTCACCTCTTCGGCCCGGCCAAACAGCCGTATCGGCCCTTCATCTACAGTGCCCAGCAAATCGGGCAACTCCTCAGGGCCGCCCGCCGACTGCCGGGCCAACTGCGACCTTGGACTTACCAGACCTTAATCGGTTTGTTGGCCTGCACAGGGCTGCGCGTCTCCGAAGCTTTGGGTCTGAACATCGCGGAGGTGGATCTTCAAAAGGGACTGCTCCTCATCCGCGACAGCAAGTTCCACCAGACGCGTTGGGTGCCTTTGCATCCGACCGCGCTCGCCCCGCTCAAGGCGTACAGTCGGCGACGTCAACGCTGCTTTCCATTGGCGGAGCGTTTCTTCACCTCCAAACGGGGCACGGCCTTGGCCTATAGCACGGTTCAAGTGGTTTTCTCACGGCTGCGCCGAACGCTGGCCCATGGAGGCCGTCCTCCGCGGATCCATGATTTGCGTCATGCCCATGCCTGCCATGTGTTGCAGCGCTGGCAGGCCAGCCGCCGAGGAGCGGCGGGGCGGGTCTTGATCCTCTCGCGCTATTTGGGCCACCAGCACATTCGCCATACCTACTGGTACCTTCACGCGCTGCCGGAACTCCTGGCTGGAGCCGGAAAACGTTTTGAAAGCGATGCTCATGAAAAGCCCTGACCTCACCGAATGGATCCAGCGTTATTTCCAGGAATACTTGGTGCGGCAACGCAATGTCAGCCCCGCCACCGTGGCCGCCTACCGCGATACCTTCCGGCTCCTGCTCCAGTACTGGCGCCAGCAGCGTCGGCGGGCTCTGGCCACGCTCTCCCTGGAGAGCCTGACGCCCGACACCGTCTTGAGTTTTCTCAATCATCTGGAGGAGAGCCGAGGCAACACCATCCGTACTCGCAACGCTCGCCTGGCGGCGCTGCGCTCGTTCGTGCACTACCTGACGGATTGGCTCGGGCCGGAGTTGCCGGCGGCCACGCGACGCATTTTGATCCTCCCGTTCAAGCGCCAGGTCAAGCCGACGGTCGGCTTCCTCACGCGTCCGGAAATCGAAGCGCTCCTGGCGGCGATCGAGGACACGTGGACGGGGCGGCGAGATCATTTGCTCCTCCTGCTGCTCTATAACACGGGAGCCCGCATTTCCGAACTGCTGGCGCTCCGGGTTCAGGATGTGCTGGGTCCCCAAGCCAAGCAGGTGGAACTTCAGGGAAAAGGTCGCAAGCGGCGCACGCTTCCATTGTGGCGCCAAACGCAACGGTTGCTCCGTCAGTGGATTCGCGACAATCGACTGACTCCCTCCATGCCGCTCTTGCCCAATCGTTACGGCGAGCCGCTGACTCGCTTCGGCGCCTTCCGTCAGATTAAGAAACTGGTCCAACGCGCGTCGGCCAAGCAACCCACCCTCAGCCGGCGCCCCATCAGTCCGCACCTGTTCGGGCATGCCTGCGCGATGCGCCTGCTCGAAGCAGGGATTACTCCCGAAGTGATTGCTCTCTGGCTGGGCCACGAAAGCTTCAACACCACGCATCAGTATGTGGAAGCCAACTTGGCCATGAAACAGCAGGCCCTCGAAAAGATCGTCCCGCCGAGGACCAAGGCTCAGCGCTTTCGCCCCGACGACAAGCTGCTCCGGTTCCTGGAGAGCTTGTAGTTATGTGCCCTTGGACATCACAACTCGCCGTGCCCGCAGTGCGCTTCACCGCTTGGGGCACATAACTGAGAAGTCCACATAACGACTCCTATGTGAAACTTCACATAGGAGTCGGAATCGAACGGTTTATGCTCTGTTTTCCAAGCAGATTTTCGCATCAAATCCTTGGCAGTCAAGGCTACTCTGCCACTACTCGACTCTACCCGATTGTACTCGTTCACTACTCGGCTACTGAAGAATTCACTGAAAGAAGCAGTTGATACGAATAGTCGTCGTAAGGCTTAACGAGGGGTCATTTAGTGGGTGTATCTCCAACGGCTTGCCGACCCGTTCATGGTTGCTGTGTGCCATAGATCATTGGTGGTTGAAATCGGTTTCCCACTGGTGCAGGACAGCGAGGATGTCGTCGAAGGTCGGCGGTTGGCCGAAGAACATCTGCTGCATCTTGGCGTAGTCCTCCCGCAGCGCCTTCAGCCGATGCTCCGGCGGAACGACTCGTGGTGAGCCTTTGGCCGCCTCACCGTAGCGAGCCCAACTCGTCTTGAAGAACAGGTTCTTGTGTTGAGCGACACGCGCCAGCAAGTCGGGTTTTGCAACGGCTGACGCCCCTACGCCACGCCGGATCATCTCAACGAGATCGCAATAGTGCCGCGAGAAACGCTGCGGCATCGCCTTGTCCGCAGGCCGGTGGAACTCCGCGTGGAGAATCGTCGCCTTCTCCCAAAACGTCCGTTCCGCTGACAACACTTTGACCGAACAGCTTGCTTCATTGAACCCCTTCGGGAACTGCTCTGCCACGTAGGGCGTGATCGCCTTGGTTTCACTAGGCCAATGGTCAGCCCGTGCACCCATCTCGATCTTCACCATTCGACGGACGTAGCCTGTAGCATCCGGCGCGAAACTGGTCGGGTAATCAAACAACAGTGTTTGCTGATCGAGGTCGTCGGCATCCGAACGCAACGCCCACTTCTCGTCGTGGCGCACCTTGCCTTTGATGGCCGTTTCGAGTGCTGGCAGCAATTGCCTGGCAATTTTCTGCTGACACGCTGCTTTTAGACCCTCAATGCGACGTTGCTTTTCCTTGTTGCTCCCCCCTGCCTCCGGTTCGTTCGCTCCGCCGAAACCGAGGAAGCTCCGGTCAATTGAAACGTCAATGTCCTCCGAGAACCGCTCGATCAGTTTGAACACTTTCGACAGCGACGTGCCGCCCTTGAAGATAAGGTGCTCGCCAATTGCCGGCAGGCGGAATAATTCCCTCAGCGTCCAGCACACCCAGAAGTCTTTCTCGACGATCTGTGACTGCATGTTGCGCGGGGTCGCCGTTCCCTCGAAGAATAGCCTCCGCTCGTCCGGTTTCAGTTTGACAAAGTCATCCATAGATTACGCTTTCACGCCCAGGCGCCGCATGATGTCCGCAATCCACGCGGGGGCATACGCCAAATCCTTCAACAACTGCTTTCGGTCATCCGCCGACAGCCTGCGGTCGAGACGCTTCACGGTATCGTCGGTCACGTGCGCCTTGCCCAGATACCGCAACGCTTGGATTACGGTCCCGCTGACGGTTCCGGCGGTTGCCATGATGCGCGGGGAGGTCTGCCTCAGAGCGATGTTCACTTTTCCCAGTTGAATGCGCTTGCTACGGCCGTCGGTCAGAAACACCACCTTGGCTGGCACCTGGTCCGATAATCCCAACAGATTGGCCGCATACGCTCCTGTCGGTTGCAGGCGTGTCCCGCCTTTGCCGGCCACCGCTTTGGCGACCTCGTCGATGTGGGGAGTGGTGGTGCCCACGATGGGATGCTGTTTTGGCACATCGTATAAACCACGCGCCACCCGTCGGATGGAGCCGGCTGCCGCCATGCGCGACAATGCCTTATCCACGGCGTACCGTCTGCCGAGGTCAATGAAGTCGGTGGGCGAGAACACCCAGCCGTCCTCGCTTCTCTGGATACGCGCAAGCATCTCTCGCCCAATTGGATTTGCCACTTTCATCCGAAACATCTAAATCTGTTGTCAGGAATATGTATGCGTTTTTCTGACAATAGGCAAGCCCTGATTTCAGGTCAACCGTAGCCCCATCCGAACGAAATCGGCGATGTCGGCGAGAGAAATCGCGGCGTTGGGCTTTAGTGGGAGTGGGACATGTCGTTCTCTTTCGACGGTTGCGCGTTTTGCGCCTTTGGGGGGGTGTCCTACCTCTGTGGTGACGTGGTCAGACGGCATCGGGGATTACAAGCCAATCAGTCTG
>CAINDV010000015.1 GCA_903847485.1 uncultured Verrucomicrobiota bacterium | reverse complement strand
TCGGGTCAGCGGTAAAGGCTGGGCAGGCAACAGATAGTGGTTTCATCCCAGCCCATTTCACTCGAAAACGCAGGATGGGTCTAGCAAAAAGTGCGAGCCCTGTGGTTAGGGCCCACTCCCGATGCATATGAAAATGCCGTGATTTGTGTCCGCTGTTTGCTCTTGTTAAATTTGATCGCACCGGTAAATTTGCCGAAGCCAAAGTGAACCTATAATGAAACCAAACATACTACTCGCCGCCTTCAGCCTCGCGCTGGGAACGCCCCTCGCCCCACAGGCCTTGGCGCAGACCCCTGACGTGAAACTCAACCGGAGGGTCCTGCCTATCCCGGAACCGAACTACCCGCACAGCACCGTGCTCGACGCCCGCGATGCCAAGGCTCCGCCGCGTTTCGAGGTCAAGGCTCCCGCCGGAGCGCCCAACGTGCTTATCGTTCTGGTGGACGACATGGGCTTCGGCATGCCGAGCGCCTTCGGCGGGCCGGTCCGCATGGCGGCGGCTGACCGCCTGGCCAAACAGGGGCTGCGCTACAACCAGTTCCACACCACGGCGGTCTGCTCGCCCACACGGACGGCCCTGCTCTCGGGCCGCAACCACCATAGCAACAACATGGGTAGCATTACCGAAACCTCCACGGGGTTTCCGGGCAACACGGGGCAGCGACCCAACAGCGTCGCGCCGCTCGCGGAGATGCTGCGCCTGAATGGCTACAGCACGGGCTTCTTCGGCAAGAACCACGAGACCGCGCCGTGGGAGATCAGCCCCTCCGGGCCGACCGACCGCTGGCCAACGCGTTCGGGCTTCGACAAGTTCTATGGCTTCTATGGTGGCGAGACCGACCAGTGGAATCCCACGCTCTATGATGGGATGACTCGAATCCCCACCCCGCACACCCCGGGCTACAATTTCATGACCGACATGACCGACAACGCGATCGGCTGGATGAAGTTCCAGAAGGCGCTCACGCCGGACAAGCCGTTCTTCATGTATTTCGCGCCGGGTGCCACCCACGCGCCGCATCATGTGCCGCAGGAATGGATCGCCAAGAACAAAGGCCGGTTCGACGGCGGCTGGGACAAGCTGCGCGATGAGACGCTCGCCCGCCAGATCGCGCTAGGCGTGGTGCCAGCGGGGACGAAACTGGCCGACAAACCCAAGGACATCAAAGATTGGGACACGCTGACCGCCGACGAGAAGAAGCTCTTTGCCCGCCAGATGGAAGTGTATTCCGCTTTTGGGGAATACGCAGACTACGAGATTGGCCGCCTGTTCGACTCCATCGGCGAGGCCGGCCAGCTCGACAACACCCTGATCTTCTACATCCTCGGCGACAACGGGAGCAGCGCCGAGGGCGGCATGAGCGGGATGTTCAGCGAGATGACCTATTTCAACGGCGTCCAAGAGACCGTGCAGGACATGCTCAAGCACTACGACGAGTGGGGCGGGCCTTCCACCTATCCGCACATGGCTGCGGGCTGGGCCGTCGCGGGCGATTCGCCCTTCATGTGGACCAAGCAGATGGCCTCCAACTATGGCGGCACCCGCAATGGCATGATCGTCTCGTGGCCCAAGCGCATCAAAGCCACCAACCAGGTGCGCGCGCAGTGGCACCATGTCATTGACGTGGCACCCACGGTGCTGGAAGCCGCGAGCCTGCCCGAACCCAAGAGCGTCAACGGCACCGTCCAGTCGCCGATTGAAGGGGTGAGCATGCTCTACACTTTCGACAAGCCCGACGCGAAGAGCACGCACAAGACCCAATACTTCGAGATCTTCGGCAATCGCGCCATCTATCACGAAGGTTGGTTTGCTGGCACCGTCCACCGGGCACCATGGGAGAAAGTGCCCCGGCAAAAGCTACAGGATGACCCGTGGGAACTCTACGACACGACCAAGGACTTCAGTCTGGTGAACGACCTGGCCAAGACCAATCCCGCGAAACTCAAGGAGCTGCAAGGCATCTTCATGAAGGACGCGAGCAAGTATCGCGTGCTGCCGATTGATGATCGCCTGATGGAACGTATGATTGCGTCATCGGCGGGACGACCTGACCTGATGGGCGATCGCACCTCGCTCACGCTCTCGGCGGGCATGGACTCGATGAGTGAAAACGTCTTCATCAACATCAAGAACCGTTCGCTCTCAATCACGGCGGAGGTGGAGATTCCAGAGGGTGGCGCGAATGGCGTGATTCTGGCCCAAGGTGGTCGCTTCGGCGGCTGGAGCCTGTATCTCAAGGACGGCAAGCCGGCGTATTGCTATAACTTCCTCGGCTTGCAGGAATACAAGGTCTCCGCCCCGCAGGCGGTAGCGGCGGGCCAGGCCACCGTCCGCATGAACTTCGACTACGATGGCGGCGGGGTTGGCAAGGGTGGAACGGCTACCATCATGGTCAACGGCGACAAAGTCGCTAGCGGCCGAATCGAACGCACACAGGGGATGATCTTCTCGGCCGACGAGACGGCGGGCGTGGGAGTGGATGACGCCACGCCGGTCACGCCGGACTACCCGGAACGCGACAACGCCTTCTCCGGCAAGATTCTCAAAGTCACCGTGGATGTGAAGCCGATCGGAGCCGCAGTCAAGGCGGAGGCCGACTCGGGCCAGCGCACGGCAGCGATGAAGAAAGCCCTGTCCGACTAAGCGGCTGTGACCACGACGAATTCACCGACCCAGGTGCCGAGATTCAGATCGCTGTCGAGCGGCTCGGCTCCCCTCGTTGCTGTTTTTTGCCGAGCCGACAGGAAAGCTGGTGCCGGGCCGCTGGCGGTGCGCCTTAACCGTTGCGAAATTTCCTCGACTAGTCCCTGACCACCGTGCATTTTTAAGAAAATGAAAATCCCAAGCAGGGAACACATCGTTCGTACTGCGTTGACCGCTGGCCTTGTGGCGGTGACGCTGGCCGCGCCAGCCGCCAGTCCCTCGACCGCCGGCACGGGCAAGCGGCCGAACATCGTCATCATCCTCGGCGATGATCTGGGGTTCGCCGACATGGGCGCGTTCGGCAGCGAGATCAAAACACCAAACTTGGATTCACTCGCCAAATCCGGGGTGCGCTGCACTCAGTTCTACACCCACGCCAGTTGTTCGCCGACGCGCTCCATGCTGCTCACCGGCGTGGATACCCACTTGAACGGCCTGGGCAACATGGACGAGTGGACGGCACCCAACCAGTGGGGCGTGGACGGCTACGAAGGTTACCTAAACAAGCGCGTGGCAACCCTGCCGCAAGTGCTCAAGGAGGCTGGCTACCACACTTATATGGCCGGCAAATGGCACATGGGCAAAGACCCTGACAAGATCCCCGCCGCCCGCGGCTTCGAGCGCGACTTCTCGCTGCTCGATGGCGCGGGCAGCTACTGGGACATGATGAATTTCACTGCGGCCACCCCAAGGTCCACTTTCACCGAGGATGGCCGTTACCTGAAAAGTCTGCCCAAGAATTACTACGCCACGAAGACTTACACCGACAAGATCATAGGCTACATTGAGGCGAACCGCGGCGACGGCAAACCGTTCTTCGCTTACGTTTCACACCAGGCGCCGCACGACCCGTATCATCTGCCGCGCGAATGGCGCAGCCGGCACGTCGGCGAATACGACAAGGGTTGGGACGCGGTGCGGCAGGAGCGGCTCAAACGCCAGATCGAATTCGGTATCATGCCGGCGGGATCCCAGTTGTCCGAGCGCATGTGGTTCGTGCCCGATCCCGTCCTGCTGGCACCCGCGACGCGAGCGGTTCTCGGCAAGAAGATGGAGCTGTACGCCGGCATGGTGGAGAACATGGACTTCCACACTGGGCGGTTGATGGATTACTTGAAGAAGATCGGCGAGTTCGACAACACGATCTTCATTGTGTTTGGCGACAACGGGGCGGAAGGGACCGATCTCTTCCAAATGATTGCCGGCACGCCTGGCACGCGCGATTTCCTCTTTGCTTCGATTAATTGGTCGCAGAACCATCCGAACGCCTGGGGCGACCCAGGTTCTTACCCTTGCTATGGCCCGATGTGGGCGCAGGTCTCGATGACGCCTTTCAGCCAGTATAAGGGATGGATGGCGGAAGGCGGCATCCGCAACGCCATGATAGTTAGCGGTCCGATCGTCAAGCGGGCCAAGGGAGGCATCAACCGCAGTGTCCTGCACGTGGCGGACATCATGCCCACGCTGCTCGAAGTGGCCGGCGCCAGTTATCCCCGAACCGTCAATGGTCAACAGCCGCCGCCGCTGATGGGTAAGTCATGGGTCAAACTCCTGGCGGGCGAGGAAGAGTCGCCGCGCTCCGACCAGGACTATCTAGCATGGGAAATCTTTGGCAACTGCGCGGTTCGGCAGGGTGACTGGAAGTTGCGCTGGCAATACAAACCCTACGGCACGCAGGAGTGGGAGTTATTTAACCTGGCCGAGGACGTAGGGGAACGCCATGATCTGGCCGCCGCGCAACCCGACAAACTCAAGGCACTGCTGGCGCTCTGGGATGACTACGTCCGCGCCAACAAGGTGATTCTCCCCAACCGCGTGCTGTCGGAAGGGATGGTCAAGAAATTGCCGGATCGTTACCCGGTCGAAGCGGGCTTCCCGCCGCTCCTCTACAAGACTCAGTTCATCCCACCCGCAAACCTGCTGGCCAACCCGAAGCCATGAGTTCCTCCGAATCCGCGAACTTGATTCAGCAAACACGAATTCCATGAACCACGAAACCCAACCACTCCGCAACCGGTGGCGCTTGCCAGCCGCCGCGCACTCACGCCGCTTCGCCACCGCCCTCGTCTATCTAGGCATACTCTGCCCGATGCTCGCCTTGGCGCAGGTGCCACCGCGCTTCTATTGGAAGAGTCTCTCTGGCGCCAATGCTGTGCCGGTGATCTTCCAGTCCTTAAGTGGCAATGCCAATCCCATTGACCCGGCCCACTTAGTCTCGCCCGATAGTTCCGTGGATGCGAACGTGCTCGTGGCGGGTTACGCGAAAATGCTGCCGCTCTTCGACCGCACGCTGACCCTCGCAGTCCTGGAGCCGATGGGACGGATTTCCGGCAGCACCAGCTTCGCTGGCCAGAACTACAACCAGTCGGCCACCGGCTTCGGCGACCCGATGGTGGAGGCGGGCATCAATCTTATCGGCCCCAAGGCCATCCGGACCATCCCCGACCTGCTGCGCTACGAGCCGAAGCTTTCGCTCGACATTATCGTGGATCTGGCGTTTCCCATCGGGGAGTACAACAGCAGTCAACCGCTAAACCTTGGCCAGAACCGTTGGTATGGCCGGGTAGGCGCGCCACTCATCTGGCAGATCGGCCCGTGGGTGCCCGGGCGGCGCACCACTCTCGAACTGCTTCCGTCAGTCTGGTTCTTCAGTGATAACAACAACTACGTGGGCAAGACGCTGGCCACCGATCCCATGTTCCAATTGGAGGCGCATGTGACCCGCGATTTCACGGAGCATTTCTGGGGTTCGCTCGACTCGACTTGGATGACTGCCGGCAAGCCGAGCATAGGTGGAGTAAGCGGAAAAGCACTCAACAACTTGGGCGTCGGTTTCACGCTCGGCTACCAAATCAACGACAACATCTCCCTCACCGCTGGCTACATGGCCACCGTCAATGACAGTGCCCCCACCGATCTCAAAATGGACGGCTTCCGTCTCTCGCTCACTTATGGCTGGCACAAGATCGTGGAGGGACAGAAGCGTTTGAAAGGTGGTGAATAACTGACGCAATTCACACGCGTGGCAAAGAGGACTACTAGGTTTCTTTTACGTCAACGGTCAGACTTAGATCCAAATGCTAAACACAATATGAAACACACGACCAAACTCACCATCATCGGCTCCGCCCTCGCTTGCGGCGCAATCTTGCCCCAGTCCTCACAGGCTGGCGGCATTCAACTCTACGAGATCGCCACGCCGGACGTGGGCCTGGCCTCGGCGGGTTACGCCGCTCGGGCGCTGGATGCCTCGACGGTGTTCAAAAATCCCGCCGGCCTGAGCCTGCTCCCTGGCTCACAGTTCCAGGGCGGCCTGCAACTAACCTACGGCAGCGTCAATTTCTCGAGGGACGGCAGCACCAGCCGGTGGTTGGGAGATAACAACGGCGGCAATGCCATCGGCGCGCTACCCGCCGCCGGCTTGTTTTTCAGCCAACAGTTATCCGATAGAGTCGCCGTCGGTTTTGGGACTTTCTCCTACTTTGGTCTGGCGGAGAAGTTCGATGACAACTGGGTGGGCCGCTACTACGCGCAGAAGAATGTCTTGCTCGGCATGAGCCTTATGCCCGCCGTGAGCTTCAAGGCCACGGAGTGGCTCTACATCGGCGCGGGATTGAACGCCATGTACGGTTACATGGACTCCGAGGTCGCGATTCGCACCGGCGCTCCCGGCGACGGTCTGATGGAGCTCAAGGATGAAACCTGGGGCTTCGGCGCCAACGCTGGGGTGATGATCGAACCGCGCCCGGGCACTCGCTTCGGAGTGACTTATCTGTCGCCGGTGAAGCTGGATTTCCAGGCTACCCCCGCCTTCAGCAACCTCGGCCCGTTGGGCGGTGCCATCTTCGCCAACCCATCGCAGTTAGACTTGGGCCTGACTGTGCCGCAGTCAGTGATGCTTAGTGGCTACCACGAACTTAGCCGTAAGTGGGCGATCCTAGCCAATGTCGGTTGGCAAAACTGGAGCCAGTTCGGAAAAGTGGACGTAGGCGTGGACTCGGCCAATCCGTCAAGCCTGACCAAGAATCTCAATTACGACGACACCTGGCATGGGGCTATCGGCGCGCAATACCGTGCCTCCGAGAAGTGGCTGCTTTCCACCGGCTTCGCCTACGACAGTTCGGCGGTAAGCGATGCCAACCGCACCTTGTCTCTGCCGATGGGCCAGGCCTATCGGTTAGGTCTCGGCGCGCAATGGCAGGTGAGCAAAGCCATCAGTCTCGGAGCCGGCTACGAATTTATGTGGGCGGGCGACATGCCGGTGACCCAGGATTCCGCATACCGGGGCCGCGTCTCCGGCGGCTTCAACGATAGCTGGTTCTCGTTCTTCGACCTCAATCTGACGTGGAAGTTCTGATCAAACGAAGCCTGCGATGCGCCTGGACCAGCTCACCCATTGCCCTCAAGGCAAAACTGGCTTGCGGTTCTGGCGGCGCTGAACCACAGTGATCCACGAACCGAATAACAACCATGAACCCTATTCATCGCCGCGCCGTCATTCACTTCACCGACGCCTCCACTCTGGACTTGGAATGGCCCAAGCAGGACACCAAAGGATGCGTGTTTCTCTCCGAAGCCATCCGCAAGGCCATCGAGTCCGAACGGCTGCTCGTCGAGGTCGAAGGCAACCTGCTGGTCATCCCGATGCGGAACGTGAAATACGTCGAGCTGATCCCCGTGCCGGAGCAGTTGCCCGAAGGGGTAATTCGGAACGCCCGGTACCGGGCGCAGCCTACGTTGACCAGCCTCCACCCCCACGCCAAACTATGAACTGGAACGTCCCGCCCTTGCCTACCCGCTGTCAAGCAGCGGCGACATACGGATCCGAGCGGCAGCCAGGGGCACCAATCAGGTTTTGGCGACCTCTCATTAGCACCCGGCTTCAGCCCGGTGCTGGCCGAGGCAACGCTGCTCAGCCGTTGCAACGGCTTGGCTCTTCAGCGTGGGTGGCCAAACCGCTGAAGCGGTTGACACCGCTCCGCTTGACCCACTCCCGGCTGAAGCCGGGTGCTAATGGAAAAACCGTGCCCGCTTAATACCTGCTTTGCGCCCGGCAGCCAGTCGCGCCGTGAAAAACACCTTTCCTTTAGGTAACAAACGTCAACCAATAGAAAGCCAATCCAACATGAAACACCGAATTAAGCACTTGATCATCGCGGCGGGCGCCTTGTGCCTCTGCGGCTGCGCGAGCAGTTCCATCAAACAATCGTGGAAAGCGCCCGCCTACCAGGGCGGTCCCGTCCAGAAGATCGCCGTCGTGGCGGTGGACGAACGCGGCCTGGTGCGCCAGGGGTTTGAGAACCGGTTCGTGCGGGATTTGCGTGGGAACGGCCAGGAGGCCACGGCCACCTTCGAACTGCTTGGCTTGCCGGAAATCAAAGCGGACAAGGCCGCGGCGGCGGCGCGCCTGGCCGAAGCCGGAGCGACGGCGGTCCTAGTCGTTCGGTTGGTGGATCAAGCGACTTACAGCCGTGAGGTGCAGGCCACGCACGAGCGTTGGGTTCCCACCGTGACCGGCTATGCTGGTTATGGCTGGTATGACTGCTATTCGGTCGCGTTCATGAACATGGGAACGACGTGGGGCAGCACCACGCAGAAGGTCTATCTCGACACCAGCCTGTTCGATTTGAAAACCGGCCAGCGGCTGTGGTCCGCTCTCACCTTGACCACGCTGAAGGAGGACGCGGACCGCCTAGCCGAGGTTGATTCTCTGGTTGGCAAAGTGGTCGTGGCGCTGCGCCAGGACGGTCTGGTTCGCTAGTGGTTAGCCCGACGAATCAAACCACAACCCGCATGTCCATCATATCGGCATACCTCTCAAAACTATGAGCAAAGCCTTAACGGTGATCGTTGGTTCCCTGGCCGTGCTGGTCTTGGCGGGTTGCTCCTCCCTGGAGAAGCGTTCCCAAAAACTACAACTCGGCATGAGCCAAGCCGCTGCCATCAAGGTGCTGGCGTCCGACTTCTCGGTCGTGGCCGCGCGGGTAGAGGCCGACGGCAGCCCTGTTTCCGTCCTCAAGTTTTCGGAAAGCAAGAAGCGCGAACTCTTCCTTTACTTCCGCCAGGACAAGCTGGCACAGTGGGGCGACACTGAGGCGCTGAAGGCGATGCCGCCAGCGCCCTCCACCACCGACCGCCAGCCATGAGTAATCTACGCAACTGCCTAGTCGAAGCACGGACGCGGCGTGCGCCCATGAAGGTAGCACTATGAAAACGCATTGTTTGTTTTTGATTTTGACCTTGTCGGGCGCGGCATTCGCCGCAGCTCAGACGGCTCCGCCAGTTACCCAACCACCAGCGCCCGCCGCCACGCCCGCGCCGCCACCCGCCGCCCCGGCCAAGCGCAGCGCGGCGGAACTGGAGAAACTCGTCGCCCCGATCGCGCTTTATCCCGACCCGCTGCTGGCAACCCTCCTGCCCGCGTCGGTCTATCCCCTGGAGATTGTCCAGGCGGCGCGCTTCGTGGCCGACACGAACAACCTCTCCAAGCTGGACGCGCAACCCTGGGACGAAAACGTGAAAGCCGTGGCACGCGTGCCGGAAGCCATTAAGAAACTGAACGAGGACATCGCCTGGACGATTGAACTCGGCGATGCTTTCCTCGCCCAGGACAAAGATATCATGGACGCCATCCAGTCCATGCGGGGCAAGGCCCAGAAGGCAGGTACGCTCCAGACGACGCCGCAGCAGGTCGTGGTGGTCACCAACATGATCGTCGAGAAAACGGTCGAGCAGCAGGTCGTGGTCGTGACCAACACCATCGTCCAGATTCAGCCAACCAGTTCCTCCGTGGTGTACGTGCCGACCTACAATCCCTACTCCGTCTATTACCCGCCCTACGGTTATGTGTATAACCCGTATGCGCCGCTGGTGACCTTCGGCGTGGGCATCGCGATGGGTGCCATCATCTCCAACAACTGCAACTGGAACCACGGCGGTTGTTATCACGGTAGCGGCAATGTGAACATCAACGTCAACAACAACAACAACATCAACCGGAACGACAACAACAACGTGAACCGGAACAACAACGCCAGTAACTCCCGCTCCGCCGGCGTCGGCCAAACCAGCGCGGGGGGCGGCCAGAAATGGCAACCGGACCAGAGTCGGCTGAACAAGAGCGGTTCGGCCAGCGCCTCGACCCGCAGCGCGGAGGCGCGGGGTTATGGTTCCGGCGGGGCCAAGCCTTCCACTGGCAGCGTCGGAGCGCGTCCTGCCACCGGCGCCGCTGGCACCCGGCCCTCCACCGGGACGGCGGGCGCACGGCCCGCTACCGGGACGGCCGGTGCGCGTCCTTCCACCGGCAGTGCCGGAGCAGGGACTACTTCTACTTGGGGCGGGGGTGCGAACCGATCCACGCCAACGCCCAGCGCTTCGCAATCGCGGGCGAGTACTTCTGCCAGCCGTCCTGCCCCGTCGAGCAGCGCATTTAGCGGCGCGAGCAGTGGTGCCGGCGCGAAGAGTTACAGCAGCCGAGGCTCCTCCAGTCGCAGCAGCGGTGGTTTCAGTGGCGGCGGCAGTCGCGGCGGCGGTGGTGGCGGACGTGGCGGTGGCGGCGGTGGTCGGCGATAATCTCCCAGGTAAAACTCTCAATCCTTCTACTAACTGCTATGCAAACCTTCACCAGATGCTATTCCATATCTTCTCTGAAACGATTCTTGCAGGCCACCGCCCCGCACAGGCTGATGTTGGCCTTGGCTCTTAGTGCGCCCCTCGCCGCGAACGCAGCGGACATTGGGAAGACCTTTGCGACGCCGGAAGAAGCGGTGGCGGCGCTGGCCGCCGCCGCCAGCGCGAAAGACACCAACGCCATGCGCGTCATCTTTGGGCCCGCGGCGAAGGATTTGCAGAACGCGGATCGAGTCCAGGCCACTAATGATTTCAACGAGTTCACCACCGCCTTCAATCAAGCCGAGCGGATCGTGCGCGAGTCGGATACCAAGTGTGTGCTCCAAGTCGGTCAGAACTTCTGGCCCTTCCCAGTTCCGATTGTGAAGAAAGATGGGCTGTGGTTCTTCGACACCGAGGCGGGCAAGGACGAGTTGATCAACCGCCGCATTGGCAAGAACGAACTCTCTACGCTCCAGTCGGTGCGCGCCTATGTCGAGGCCCAGCGGGAATATGCCTCGAAGGATCGCGACGGCGACGAGGTGCTGGAGTACGCGCAGAAGTTCCGCAGCACCCCCGGCACTAAAGACGGGCTTTACTGGCCCTCCGATCTGGACGGTGAACTCAGCCCGCTCGGTCCGCTCGTGGCCCAGGCGCAGACCCAGGGTTACATGGTAAAGGCCAAGGAGCAGGACGCCGCCCCGGAGCCGTTTCACGGCTATTTCTTCAAGGTTCTCACGCGCCAAGCCAAGTCCGCGCCCGGCGGCAAATATGAATACCTCATCAATGGCAACATGATCGGCGGCTTCGCGCTCATGGCGTGGCCCGCTGAGCATGGCGAAACCGGCATCATGACTTTCATCGTCAACCAGCAGGGCCGCGTTTATCAAAAGAACTTGGGCCCCAAGACGACCAAAACTGCCGAGACGATGAAGTCCTACGATCCGGACAAAACTTGGACCCTGTCACCGAACTAACCACTACCCGAACCAACTCTTCCCCAACTCTTCCATTACCTTGATATTATGAAAACGCAGTCTTTCTTCCATTACCCTGACATTATGAAAAAGCAATATCTGTTCTTGATCTTGAGCTTGTCTTTCGCGGCCTGCGCTGCGGGTCAGACTCCACCACCAACCCAACCCGCCGCCACGCCAGCACCGCCGCCCGCGGCCCCACCCAAGCGCAGCGCGGCGGACTTGGAAAAACTGGTGGCCCCGATCGCGCTCTATCCCGACTCGCTCATCGCGACCATGCTGCCGGCGTCGGTGTATCCCCTGGAGATTGTCCAGGCGGCGCGCTTTGTGGCCGACACGAACAACCTCGCGAAGCTCGACGAGCAGCCTTGGGACGAGAACGTGAAAAACGTGGCGCGCGTCCCGGCGGCCATCAAGAAGTTGAACGACGACCTCCCCTGGACGATGGAACTCGGCGACGCGTTCCTCGCCCAGGACAAGGATCTCATGGACGCGATCCAGTCCATGCGCGGCAAGGCCCAAAAGGCGGGCACGCTCCAGACGACGCCGCAACAGATTGTGACGGTCACCAACCTGATCGTCGAGAAAACGGTCGAGCAGAAGGTGGTGGTGGTGACCAATACGGTGGTCCAGATTCAGCCGTCCAATCCGCAGGTGGTTTATGTGCCGAGCTATCCCCCGACCGTCTATTACCC
>CAINDV010000014.1 GCA_903847485.1 uncultured Verrucomicrobiota bacterium | reverse complement strand
CCGGCAACTACGCCTACGTGGCGGATGGCTCTGCGGGTTTGCAGGTGATTGACATCAGCAACCCGGCCAACCCCCAGCGCGTCGGCGGCTGTGACACCGCCGGAAACGCCGCTGGTGTGGTGGTGGCCGGCAATTACGCCTACGTGGCGGCTACCGCGGCGGGTTTGCAGGTGATTGACATCAGCAACCCGGTCAATCCCCAGCGGGTCGGCGGCTATGACACCGCCGGCAGCGCCCGGGGCGTGGCAGTGGCCGGCAACTATGCTTACGTGGCGGATTTCGGTGCGGGTTTGCAGGTGATTGACATCAGCAATCCGGCTGATCCCCAGCGGGTCGGCGGCTATGACACCGCCGGCAGCGCCTGGGCCGTGGCGGTGGCCGGCAACTACGCCTACGTGGCCGATGCCAATGCCGGCTTGCAGGTCGTGGCGATTGACCCGGTCGCAACCATGGCCGGCATCGTCCGGGCCAACCTCTTCTCCGGGGACGCCGCCGGGTTGACGAACCTGAACGCTGCGCAACTTACGACCGGCACGGTGCCGCTGGCGCAACTGCCCGCCGCAGTCGTGACGAACAACGCCACCGCCGTCACCCTGACGGGAATCTTCAGCGGCAACGGCAGCGGCTTGACCAACTTGGATGCGGCCGACCTGACCGGCACGCTCGCCGACGCCCGACTCTCCACCAACGTGGCGCTGCGCAACGCCAGCCAGACTTTTTCCGGCGTCAACAACTTCACCAACCTGGCCAACACCTTCGCGGGCGACGGCTCCGGGTTGGCGCATGTGAACCTGAACCAGGCGGACGGGAGTGCGCTGACGGTTGGCCAGACCTGGGGCGACGGGCCGCTTCAAGTCTATGGCTCGACTTGGGTGATGGACCAGCAGAACGCCAGCTTCGGCTACTACTTCAACTCCGGCAGCCCCTGGCAGTCCTTCACTTGCGGCACCAACGGGATGCTGGCAGCCGTCAAGATCTGGGTCTATTCGCAAGCGGGCGGGGCGTGGTCCGCCACGCTCAACGTTTATACCGGACAGGGCACGGCGGGCGCGTTGCTCGCCACGCGGCCCGTCGCCGGCGACGGCACCATGCAAGAGCGCACTTTCGCGCTGGAAACCCCAGTGGCCCTGACGGTCAGCAACCAATACACCTTCGCCTTCCAGAATGCTTCTGGCACGCTCCGGCTCCGGGGGTCGAGCGACACGTATTCCGGCGGTCGGTGCGACTACAGCGCCGGCTACGACTACCATTTCAGCACTTGGATGACCAACACGACAGCGGCGCCCGTGCTCGTGGTTCAGCCCAACACACTCTACGTCGGCATCGGCAAGGCCAATCCCGCTTCGGCGCTGGACGTGAACGGCACGGTGACGGCTACCGCTTTCGCGGGCAACGGCGCGAGCTTGACCAACATCCCCGCCGCTGCGGTGGTGGCGGCTCCGCCCGGCATGGTGCTGATTCCGGCGGGGGCGTTCACGATGGGAAACTCGATCGCGGCTGACACCGACATCACGGATGCCGCCACCGTCACCGCCACGGTGTCCGCGTTTTACATGGACGTGAACCTGGTGACTTTGAGCCAGTGGCAATCGGTCTATTATTGGGCCACGAACCAAGGCTATGGCTTCGTGTATGCCGGCGCGGGCAAAGCGGCGAATCACCCGGTGCAGACGGTAAGATGGTATGACTGTGTGAAGTGGTGCAATGCGCGGTCGCAGCAGGCGGGGCGGACGCCGGTGTATTACACGGATGCGGCGTTCACACAGGTCTATACGAATGGCGAACCGACCACCCTTTATCCGAATTGGACCGCCAGTGGCTATCGGCTGCCGACGGAAGCGGAGTGGGAGAAGGCGGCGCGGGGCGGGCTGAGCGGCCAGCGGTTTCCGTGGGGCAACGTGATCAATCAGAACCTGGCCAACTACTTCGGACTCACCGGCAGCTATGCCTACGATTTGGGGCCGAATGGCTACAACCCTATTGGGAGCATCGGAGGAACCGCAACCGCGACGAGTCCGGTCGGCTCCTTCGCGGCGAACGGGTATGGGCTGAGCGACATGGCCGGGAATGTCTTCCAGTGGTGTTGGGATTGGTATGCGACGTCGTATGCCGGTGGCAGCGATCCCCACGGACCTGCCGGGCCGTTTAGCGACCGTGTGCTGCGCGGCGGCGATTGGAACGCCTACGCCAGCGGTACGCGGTGCGCCGTTCGCGACGCCTACGGCCCGTCCAGTGCCAACAGTTACATCGGGTTCCGTTGTGTGAGGGGGCTTTAGTTTCTGTTCTTTCACTCTTTGCCCCTCTTGCAAGCCCGCTCAGCGGCAGGATTCTCTAAGCACAAATGAACCCATATTACGCCATGAAGACGCCCCGGCTGTTAGCCGCCGATGAACCCCGGACGGCCCCCGGCCAGAGGCCAGGCCGCCAACCTTCCCCAACCCACCGCATGGCGGAGCGCCGACATTCCTGTCGGCGGGTCGTAGCGCAGGTTTCCAACCTGCTGTATCGCAGATTTTCAATCTGCGGACCTTGGAGCTACCTCACGCCGCCGTCTTTTCGAGCGTCTGCCGAATGGAATTCGGCGATACAGCAGGTTGGAAACCTGCGCTACGGTCTGCGCTACATGCTGGTGCTGCTGGCCTTGCTCTGCGCAACGCTCTCCGCCTCCGCCATGCAGCTCTTCGTCAAGCTCCAGACCGGCAAGACCATCACCCTCGAAGTCGAGCCGAGCGACTTCATCGAGGACGTCAAACAGAAGGTCACCGACAAAGAAGGCATCCCACCCGCCCAGCAACGACTGTTTCGCAACAGCACCGAATTGCTCGATGGCCGCACCCTGGCGGACTACAGCGTCCAGAACGAAACCACGCTGAATCTGCTCCAGCGCCCGGCGGTGACGCTGGAACCGGCCGTCATGGCCGCCGGCGGCGACGCGGCAGTCGGCGGCTCGTATGGCCTCACTGATACCGCCGGTCAGCCGGCCATCGGCCCGGCGGCCACCGGCGGCATTTACACCCTGGCCAGCGGCTTCTGGCAGGTGCTCGGCGGCGGCCCCGAAACCCAATACTCCAGCGACACCACCTGGCCCGCCGGCGGCAGCCTGACTTGGCGGCTCAACGACGCCACCGGCACAGCGGGCAATGACCCCGGCTGGGATTGGTTCAACATCACGGGAAACCTGACCATCACCGCCACCAACCAGCCGGATGACTCGGCGAAGTTCACCATTCATCTCTCCTCCCTCAGCGGCAGCGCGGCGGGCACAGCGGAGCACTTCGACAACACCGCCACCAACACCTGGGTCATCGCCACCGCCGGCGGCGCGGTGAATGGTTTCAACGCCGCCAAGTTCATCCTCGATACCAGTGGCTTCCTGAACCCGCTGGCGGGCGGCGCGTTCAGCCTCGTTCTGCGGGATAAGTCAGTGGTGCTCGTCTTCACGCCGCAGCCGCCGCCATGCGCCAACACCACCACCCCGTCGTTCGCCGTGGTGGTGTCCTCGCCGGGAGTCACCAACATGCAGATGACTTTCGTCAACGCCTCCGGCCTCAGCAGCGTCCAGGCGCTGGCGATGGAAAACTGCGCCATCACCGGTAACGCCTACGGCAGTGGCAATACAGACTTAGGACCGGTGCCTCCGCTCTCACTTACCGCCCGCACCGCGCTGCCTGGCAACACGGTCAAGGTGGTGCTGACCGCCGCCAAGCTGGCCAACGGTGTGCCCGCTGAGGTGAACGTGCTGGCCCTTGACACCTGCGGGCGCGGCGTATCCTTCGACCCGGTGGTCACCGAGCTGAAGATAACTTCCGGCAACCGCGTGCAACAACGCTTTGAAGGCATCCTGGCGGCGGAGCGTTACCTGCAAGTCATCAGCGGCGCGCCGGGCCTGTCGTGGTTGGAAGTCAATCTCAACGGCCACATCTTCCGCCTCGACCCACTGGCTGCCGGCCAGACTGTATCCGCCGACTTATCCGCTGCCATGAACGAAGGCGATGCCAACGTGGCGGTGTTGACAGGCTATGGCGTCACAGGTGCCAGCGCCTGGGTGCTGATTACCGACACGCCCGGCGGCGCGCTGCTGCCTCTGCGTGAGTCAATCCGTTTGGTAATCGCTCAAAGTTCGGATGGTTTTACGCTTTCCTGGCTCGCCAACACCGGCGACTGGCAGTTGCAGGAAAGTCCGACCCCTGGTGGCGACTGGGCCAGAGTCTCGCCGCCACCGCAGTCAGTGGATGGCCGCCAGGTGGTATCGGTGACCGCTGGAGCCGGTGTGCGATTCTTCCGCCTTTGGGGCGCGCAAGCGGTAACTCCGGTTGCCGTGCGTCCGCTCGCTGGTGAGGAAGCGGCAGGGGTGACGGCGGGCAAAGCCGAGCAGTTCCATGCGCTACAGGTTTATGAAAGACTCAATTGGTGATTAAACCACACCGATGTGCATTGGCAAATCTCAGCCATGCCAGCAGGGGATAGGGTTCGGTCACCAATCAGTTACCGGCGGCCAGCCGCTTCAAGCTCTGTCTTTCCTTTGCAGTGCAATCCCATGACATCGCTCCTTTCTGAAAAGATTTTTCACGCCGCCAGGGCCGTGAGTTGTTCGACATCCGCCTGCCGCGCGGCCAGCAAGGCGGTGATGATTTTGCGCCCGCCCGCCGTCACCACGTAGCGGTGCGTGCCGCTGACTTTGCGCAGCAAGCCATGCGCTCGCAGCAGCCGCAACTGCCGCGTGACCACGCCGGCACGCCGCCGCTCTTCTTTGGCGGTCCCAACCTGGGGCCAGCGGTGCCGGCGCAGGTCGCGGTTGCGCAGCCCGTTGGGCGTGTATTCGCCCCGGCTGATCGCCGCGAGCAGGGCCGCGTCGGGCTCGCTCCACGGGTTGAGCGCGCGATGGCACCGGCCGTCTTTGACCACGGCGCGACAGACGCTGGCGCTGGCTTGGCCGACCGGGGTCTTGAGCGTCACGCTGGCCAGCGCTTCGAGATAGCGCCGGTTGGCCGCCCCCGAGACTTCCGCCCGCCGCCACAACGCGCCCACGCTGCGTTGCAATGGGTGCCAGGTCTTTTCCCCATCGGAGTCGCCTTGTTTGGCGCGGTAGACTTTGAACTCTTCGGTTTTGTTGATGGTGGTTTCGATCCGCAGGACGCTGCCTTCTTTGTCATACATTTTCACCGAGTCGCCGTTGACGGAGTGTTTGACGCGAATGCCTTCGGGCCGATGTTTGAGATCGCTGATGACTGCGCCGGTGAAGCGCGGGTCCACGCACCCGCTTTGCGTCGGGGTCTTGCGGCCCAGGAAGCGCATGACGTCGGGGCTGGCGAAGGTGCGCAGGCCATGCTGGACCAACCGGGGATAGAGCGCGGCCAGGCTCGGTGCGTCGCGGAACAAGAGGTCGGTGGCATACTCGCTGGCGCTGGCGCTCCAGTAATAGGTCTGGCCGATGGGTCGGCAGATTTCCGCGTGCAGCGGGTGGGCTTGGTCGAGGAGGCGGCCCAGCACCTCCGGCCAGTCGGTGCGTAATTGTTCGTCCAGCAGGGCTTGGGCGCGGAGGGCGTCTTGCACCCAGACGAAGCAGTTGTCGCGCTGGCGGTAGGCCAGCCCGGCTCGGTCCATCTGCCGGGCCAGGCGGTCGCGGCCGTTGAGGCAAATATCCACGGTGAAGGGAAACCAGGTTTGCACGCGCACATGACATAGGCCCAGTTCGGCGTGGAGAAAGTAGTGGCAGAGGTGGAGGCATTTGCGAGGTTCCAGGACCAGGTGGATATGCTTGGTCTGGCGGTTGCCGCGCACGGAGTAGGAGCGGCAGTTTTCCAGCGCGCTAAAGATGGCGATGAGGCCGGAGGTCACACCGTCTTGGCGGGCGATCTGGCGGGCGAGGTCTTCCTTGCTGATTTGGCTGCTGGGCAGAAAGCGGAAGGGGCGCCCGGCTTGTTCGGCGCTGGCATAGGCGGCGGCCTTGATGCGGGCGGTCAGCCCCGTGGCGAAGGTTTTGAAGTCCTTGATCAGCACGTGGCAGGCGTTGAGGTAGGCTTCCATGACGGTCGGTTGGAAGAGATGCCGCAACGTGCCGCGCAGACGGAGTCGGTCGAAGCCGGACAAAACGCCGGTAATCGCATCGTCAAAGCGGTTTTGAAAAGCTGGCGGGACGCCGGGGACAACGGGCGGAGTTTGATCGTTCATGGCCCAAACTCTTACCCCAACGTCCGGCGTTGCGCCACTTTGGTTGCGGCTCCGCCGCGCTATGCCTCTGCGGCGATTACGAATTGAATAGTTGCGGCAGAGAAACACCGCACTAGCGATTGCTCGCTCGGCGCTTCTTTCTTGCCTGCCCGATGGCGTCCGCCGCGAGCATGGCGTTGAAGATTTTTTCGCGTGTCATCTGGCCAGCTTCGTGATGGACGGATTGACCGGGAGCGCAGGTGCGTTCAGCCGCCACCAGCAGTTGCTCCCGACTGGCATCCCCCAATCCGATATCCGCCAAGGTGGTCGGCAAACCAACATCTTCGCAAAACGAGAACACGGTTTTCGATTCCTCCACCGGCGCGTCGGCCAGTTGGAGTCCGGCCAAGACGCCAAAGGCGACTTTTTCGCCGTGGTAAAACGAATGAGTTTCCGCCAATGCGGTGAGTCCATTATGGATGGCATGTGCCGCCGCCAAGCCCGCGCTTTCAAACCCAAGTCCGCTCAACAGGATATTCGCCTCGACGATGCGCTCCAAAGCCGGGGTGACGATCTGCCGCTCGCAGGCCAATTTGGCGGCTACACCGTGGCTAAGGAGAGTTTCAAAACAGAGTTTGGCAATGTGGAGTCCGGCCGCGGTGCAGTATCCGCCACACTCGTTTGGCGACTGGGTCCGGTCGCAGGAT
>CAINDV010000013.1 GCA_903847485.1 uncultured Verrucomicrobiota bacterium | reverse complement strand
CTCCGCCTGGCGCTCAAAAGCAACCGGTGGGATGAATGCTGGGATCGCCTCAACAACGCCAACTATCTCAAAGTCAAACTCGCCGCCTGAACAAAGTTACTCTGCGGTCACGCACCCCGCGCAGCCTGCCGGCTACGTATGGGCAGGACAGCGTCCCGTTCCTCTATGCCCAGCCTTCCGCCAAGCTGGTCCCGGGTATCACCCAGCCGAAGATTGAGAACTCCACTGGTGTGGAATTCGACCTATGGCCCAAGGGGCTTCGGAACCTTGCCGTCCGGCTGGGCACTGCCGCGAGTGCAACTTCGAAATAGACAAAGTAACAACCGAGACAGGAATATGAATCAACGACACACAACCATGATTCTCTTCACCCTCACCACAGCATTGCTTGCTCTGCTGGCCGTGGCCCAGATGGCGGCGGGCGCGGAGGCGGAGAAGCCCAACATCATCCTCTGCATGACGGACGATCAGGGCTGGGGCGACGTGAGCTACAATGGGCTGACCAGAATCAAGACGCCCAACATCGATGCGATGGCGGCGGCGGGATTGCGCTTGAATCGCTTCTATGCGCAGCAGAGCTGTTCGCCGACCCGGGCCAGCGTGATGACGGGACGGCATCCGAATCGCATGGGCGTCTTCTGGCCAGGCATGAAGTTGCGGAAGCAGGAACTCATCCTCCCGCAGGCGGTGAAGCAGGCGGGATATGCGACCGGACATTTCGGAAAATGGCACCTCAATGGTGTGTCCGGCACTGGGAAGGTGATGCCGGACTCGGACCCGCTCGCCCCTCAGAATTGCGGCTTCGATGAGAGCTTCTCGGTCAGCAATTACTTCGAGACCAATACCACCTTCGGGCGCAATGGTATTCCCGAGCAGACAACCGGGGACGGCTCCGATGTCATCGTGGGTGAGGCGCTGAAATTCATCGGCGCGGCGGCGGGACAGCAGAAACCTTTTCTCGCCTTGGTTTGGTTTGGCAGTCCGCACGTGCCCCACAAGCCGTTGCCGGAAGATCTCAAGGCCGCTGGCGGCTCGGCCTACTATGGTGAGCTGCTTGGGGTGGATCGTGCCCTCGGCACGCTCCGCGCCGGGCTGCGCATACTCGGTCTCGCCGACAACACCATGCTGTGGTTCTCCAGCGACAACGGCGGCTGGCTCGACCCCGCCAAGCCCGACGCCCACGGCACGAACCTGGATTTGCGCGGGCGCAAGGGCGACATGTGGGAAGGCGGCCTGCGCGTGCCCGGCATCATTGAATGGCCTGCGCGCATCAAGCCCACCGTGACGGACGTTCCCGCCGGAGTCGTGGACATCTTCCCTACCATCGTGGACTTGTTGCAGATCAAGCGGGAACATCCCGTGCCCTTGGATGGCATCAGTCTGCTGCCCCTCATTGACGGACGGATGAAACAGCGCCCGCAGCCCATGGGCTTCTGGCAATTCGCCGGCGATCAGAAGAAGTTCACGCCTGATTCGGGTCCCTCTGCCTGGACCGACAATCAATACAAGCTGGTGAAAACCAAACCCAACCACTGGGAACTCTACGACCTGGTCGCCGACCGCTCGGAGAAGACCGACATCAGCGCCGCGCATCCGGAGGTCGTGAGCCGGATGACAGCCGAAATGGAACGGTGGCATCTTTCCGTGATTCGCAGTTACAACGGCCAGGATTACACCAAGAAATGACGAGATCCTCTTGAAACATTACACCATGAAAACTGGAATACTCGGCGTTCTCGCTTGCGCCGTCCTTGTCTCAAGCCCATGCGCTGCCGCGGAATCCTACGACGCCCGGATCACCGAAAAGCAGATCCTCACCCCCGCTCCGCCCGCTGCGCCACGGATCAACGGTCCCGTGGTTTGCGGAGCACGCCCGGGCAAGCAGTTCATTTACCGCATTCCCACACAGGGTGAAAGGCCGATCCGCTTTGAGGTGCAAGGACTGCCCGACGGTCTGAAGCTGGACGCGAACCAGGGGATCATCACCGGCGTGACGCCCGAGGGAAGGGGCGATCACGTCATGAATTTCACGGCGAAAAACGGGCGGGGTGAAACCAATCGCCCGTTCAAGCTCGTGGTGGGCGACAAGCTGGCGCTCACGCCGCCCACCGGCTGGAACTCGTGGGGCGGCCAGATGATCAATGTCAGCGAGGCCGTCATGCGCAAGGCGGCGGACCTGTTTGTCGAGCGCGGCCTGGCGGATGTCGGCTTTCAGTATCTCGGCATTGACGACTGCTGGATGCGCCTGACTCAGGAGATGTATGATCACCGACGGGAGGCGGTCGTGAAGAAGCACGCCAGCTACGATTACCGGGCGACCGGCACGATCGGCCCCATCCGCGATGAGCAGGGCAACATCCTCCCGAACGGGAAATTCCCGGACATGAAGGCCATGACCGATTACATCCACAGCAAGGGATTGAAGGCCGGTATCTACAGCTCTCCCGGAGTCAAGACCTGTCAGGACTGGGCGGGTTCCTACGGCCACGAATGCGCCGACGCCGACCAGTATGCCAAATGGAGCTTTGACCTGTTGAAGTATGACCAGTGCAGCGGCGGTGCTTTTCTAAAACGGCTCAAGCGCAACGTGCCCGGCTTTCAGAGCAGGGATCTTTGGGCGCCCATGGCCATCTACCTCCGCTCCCAGGATCGCGACATTCTTTTCAACCTCTGCCAATACGGCCAGGACGCCCCCTGGACATGGGCGCCGGAACTAGGCATCCAGTCGTGGCGCACGGGCGGTGACCTGAACCATAACGTCAACCACTATTTCAACAACGCGCTGCGCATCGCGACAGAACTGCGTGCTTACAACCAGCCCGGCCAGTGGAACGATCCCGACTTCATGTATATCCACCGCATCCGGGATGTCTCGAAAATGGGTGAACCCTCGGTGGAGATCAAGTTGGACACCAACCAGCGCTACCAATACGTCACGCTGTGGGCGATCATCTGTGCGCCGTTCTTCTTTTCCTGCGATATCGAGAACATTGATGAGTTCACCGTCCGACTGTTGGGCAACGCCGACGTGGTGAACCTCAACCAGGACGAACTGGGCCACACCGCCGAAGTGGTCCGCAACGATGACAAGAAGGAAACCGTGATGCTCAAGAAGCTGGCGGACGGTTCGAAGGCGCTGGCGGTTTTCAACCGCGACGCGCAAAACGAAGCGATGATCAGCGTGAACTGGGAGGACATCGGCGGGGGCAGCGAGCCGGAGGTGTTCGATGTCTGGCGGCAGAAATCCCTGGGACCCTTCAAGGGCGGGATTTCGGTCCAGCTCAGTCCGAACGGCGTCGGATTGTTCATCATCAAAAAATGAACCGCCCACGATGAGATCGAAGCGCCTCCTCACGAAATAGACTCTATCCTTCGGCTATATGCACCGATTGCTAGTAATATCTGGAAGACTATTCGGCCAATCGGCTTTGTCCGCGGCCCCTGCTGGCTTCCTTGGTCATGGCCCAACTGGCGGCGCTCCCCGCGGCGGGGGCGGCGGACACGAAGCCCAACATCCTCGTCATCCTGGCCGACGACCTCGGCTACGGCGACGTGCAATGTTACAACCCGCAGCGCGGGAAGATTCCCACGCCGCACATTGACAAGCTGGCGTCGCAGGGCATGAGGTTCACGGACGGCCATTCCTCCTCCGGCGTTTGTTCGCCATCGCGCTACGCCTTGCTCACGGGCCGCTATCACTGGCGCAGCCGGTTGCAGAGCGGCATCGTCGGCGTGTTCGGCGAACCGTTGATTGCGCCCGATCGCCTGACCATCGGCACGCTCGCGAAGCAGAACGGCTATAGCACGGCCGCCATCGGCAAATGGCATCTCGGCTGGGATTGGCCCATTGCGAGCGAGCAGCGCGCGTTGCTTCAGGCCGCAAAGAAACCCGCCAAGGACGATGAAGCAACCCCGGATGGCGGCGCCGTCGTCGCGACCGGGCAGCAACTTGCGGCGTGGCGTGACATTTTCTCGAAAACCATCGCCGGCGGTCCGACGACGCGCGGTTTCGATACCTACTTTGGCACCGACGTGCCGAACTGGCCGCCGTATTGTTTCATCGAAAACAACCTAACGCGCGGCATCCCGAGCGAGTTCCTGCCCGCGTCGAACTTCGCGCGGAATCTCGCGAGCCAGCAGGGGCCGGCATTGCAGGGGTGGAAGCTCGAAGCCATCCTGCCCACGCTCGGCGAGCGCGCGGCGGCGTTCATCGCCGAGGCGGCCGGGAAGCCGGAGCCGTTCCTGCTTTACCTGCCGCTCACCGCGCCGCACACGCCGCTGGCGGTAATTGAGGCGTGGAAGAACAAAAGCGGTCTCAATGCCTATGCCGACTTTGTGATGCAGACGGATGCAACCGTGGGCCGCGTTCTCGATGCGCTGGACAAAAGCGGTGCGGCCGACAAGACGCTGGTCGTCTTCACTTCGGACAACGGCTGCGCCCCTTACATAGGCGCGAAGGACCTCGAACGAATGGGTCACTATCCCAGCGGACCGTTGCGCGGCTACAAATCGGACGCGTGGGAGGGCGGGCATCGCGTGTCTTTCATCGTGCGCTGGCTCGGCACCGTGAAGCCCGGCAGCGTCTGTCCCCAGCTCGTGCACCAAGCCGACTTGCTTCGGACCCTTGCTGACATCCTTGGGACGAAGCTCCCGGACAATGCGGCCGAGGACAGCTTCAGTCTGCTGCCCTTGCTGCGTGGCCGGGACAAACCGATCCGGGAAAACGCTGTCAGCGCGGCATCCGGCGGGCTGTCCGGCGTGCGTCTCGGCAACTGGAAGTTCATTCCCGGCCCCGGTTCAGGCGGCTGGGGCACCGGCGGCGATCAATCACAGCCCGTGCAACTCTACAACCTCGCCGAGGACATCGGTGAAGCCAAAAACCTCGCCGCCTTGATGCCGGAGAAAGTCGCCGAGATGAAAGCACTCCTGGAAAAACTCATCACGGACGGCCGCAGCACGCCGGGCCCGCGGCAGACGAACGACGTCGCAGTCCGCCGCTTTCCGGCCAAGCCAACAACCCCGAAGTCATGAGATACCCCCTCCCGGTTGACATGCCGAAATTGCCGCCGCATTCCTTTACCAAACCGCCAATGCGCTTTGCAACGGCTGCCACGCTTCGGTCGAGAATGGCAGTCTGCCAAACTGTGATTAGACGATTCTCCACAGCCGTTCTCGCGTTCCTCCTCATGGCTCCAGCGGTAGTGTGTCGCGCCGCGCAGCGGCCGCCGAACATCATCGTCATCCTCGCGGATGACCTTGGCTGCGGCGACATCAGCCTTTACCACGGCTGGGTGAAGACACCGCGGATTGATCGGATGGCCCAGGAAGGCATGACCTTCACCGATTTCCATTCCAACTCGTCGGTGTGCAGCCCCACGCGCGCCGCGTTTCTCACCGGGCGCTATCAGCAGCGCGTCGGCATTGTTGATGTGATTGTCGGCAAGAATGAACCGGACACAGGGATTCCCCCAGCGACGCAGACCATCGCGCGGGTGTTTCAAAAGAATGGCTACGCGACGGCTCTGTTCGGCAAATGGCATTGCGGTTATGAGAACAAGTTCAATCCTGTCCACCTCGGTTTCAATGAATTCGTCGGCTTCCTCCATGGCGGGGCGGATTACCACCTGCACGGCACCTGGCGCAACGGGCTGGAGACGCAGGATGTGAAAGGGTACTCGACGGACGTTATCACCGAGAAGAGTGTGGATTTCATCAAGCGGCACAAAGACAAGCCGTTCTTTCTCTACGTCGCGCACCAGGCGATTCATAATCCTTACCAGACCCGGGACGATACGCCGGAGAATCGCGAGCCGGGTTGGAATCAAAACGCGGTAAACGATGTCAACCGGCCGCGATATCAGAGGATCCTCGAGGATCTGGACCAAAGTGTCGGCAAGGTGCTGGACACCGTCAGCCAGTTGGGACTTGCACAAGACACGCTGGTGTTCTTCTGGTCGGACAACGGCGACGTGCGGATGAGTCCGGCCGAACGGCCATATCGTGGCGGCAAGTTCAGCCACTACGAGGGCGGACACCGGGTGCCGGCCGTGGCTTGGTGGCCGGGCAAGATCGGGGCTGGCACAAAGTCGGATGCCTTGCTGGCCGGGTTTGATCTCTTGCCGACCCTGACCGAGATCGCCGGCATCTCAAAGGACAACCCGACCCACCTCGATGGCATCAGCGCCAAGGAACACTTCCTGCACGGCAAGCCCATGGCCGCCCGCGACCTCTTTTTCGGCTACGAGCCCAAGCTCGGCACGGCGATGCGTCATGGTGACTGGAAGATGATTTTGAAGGGCGACGACCTTCAGCTTTACAACCTCAAAGATGACCTGAAGGAAACCACGAACGTCGCCACTGCGAATCCGGAAATCACCGCACTAATGCGCCAGGCCATCGAGCGATTCAAGCAAACGGTGACCCCGGGCTCGTAGCACCATCAACGATGGAGCATGCCAGCGAATCAGGGTTTTCCAAGCCTGCCGCGAGATGGTTGTTTCAAGTGGAGTTTTGGTCATTGCGCATCGTGATCTCAGCGGCTCTTGCGGCCGGCCACGTGCATCCGGTGCGCTGGTTTGCCAAGTGGACATGCTTGCCAGCTTTGCCGCATTGACCGCCAGCTACTCGCCGCCGCCGATGGTCTCGACGGTTTCAACGTTTTCCCCGACCGCCTTGGCAAGAAGACCGGCAAACCGGGCCGCGAGTCTCTTATCGAGCAGAATAGCGGCCCCGAGCTTGCCTTGCGCAACCACAACTGGAGATTCATCCCCGGCCAGGCCGGCGACAAAGCTGCGCGCCGGGATTTGGCGGAGTTGGACCGGCCATCGGCAGCCGCTGGCGACCGCAACTTGCCTCCGCCGCCAGGTCAGCTATACGATCTTGCCGGTGAGTTGCACTACGATCTTTGGATCGGGCCGGCCCCGTGGCATCCCTACAATCACGATTACTTTGGGGGCTGCCTGAAGTGGAACATGTTTTGGGACTTTGGGAGCTGGCAGGTGGGCGAGATGGGCAGCCACACCATGGACCTGGCTTGGAATGCCATTGATGCGGAGTTGCCGATTTCCGCCGAAGCTCACGGTGATCCGGTTAATCCCGACGTGGCTCCCAGCGCCTTGACCATGACCTTCTAGCATCCGGCCAACAAGTGGCGTCGCGCGATCAAGGTCACGTGGTATCAGGGCAGCCACAAACCGAAGGCCATTGATGGCATCCCCACCGAGCCTGGGCACGGCGCGTTGTTCGTAGGCGACAAGGCGAGCATCGTTGCGGGCTTCCGCGATCACGAGTTCTTTCCTCGCGTCTTTCCTCGCGACAAGGCGGCGGGCACCTCGTTCCGCGTCGCCGCCGGTTGCTGTTTCATGAAGCTGGGCTCTTTTACGAGGTTCACACCCCTCGCGCTATGCCGCAAATGAACTACATCGCGCGAAAAACCATTTTGCCAGTTCTACCGCAGGTTTCCCCCAAGCAGCGTCGGCACCCCTGGCCAAGGATGCTGTCTAGCCTTTGCAAACCGGCATCACCTTATCCCTCAGAACGGTGGTTGAAGTCAATGGGGGGCGAAGTGGGCCGTGTTGGGCAGGGGGCCACCGCCCGCACTTTCAAACTTACTCGCGAAATTGCAGCGCGGCCAGCCGACGGTAAAGGCCGTCGGTCAACGCTTGGAGTTGTTCGTGGGTGCCGGATTCAACCACCCGTCCGCCCGCGATGACGACGATGCGATCCACATGCCGCACGGTGGCCAGCCGGTGGGCGATGATGAAGGAAGTGCGCCCGCGCATCAGGGTTTCCAGCGCTTCCTGAATCAACCGTTCACTCTCCGAGTCCAGCGAGCTGGTGGCTTCATCCAGGATCAGGATGGCAGGATTCTTCAAGATCGCACGGGCGATGGCGACCCGCTGCCGCTGCCCGCCGGAGAGTTTGATGCCGCGGTCGCCCACCAGCGTGCCGTAGCCTTCAGGAAAGGCTTGGATGAAATCGTGCGCGTTGGCCTGCCGGGCCGCTTGTTCGATCTCCTCCCGGCTCACCCCCGGTTTGCCATAGGCAATGTTCTCCGCAATGCTCCCGCCAAACAGCAACACCTCCTGGGGCACCATCGCCATCTGCCCGCGCAGCTCAGTGAGCCGATAATCACGGGCGTCGCGACCGTCGATCAAGAGACGACCCGCCGACGGGTCATACAACCGCAGCAACAGCGAGATGAGCGTGGACTTGCCCGCGCCGCTCGGGCCAACCACGGCAATCCGTTCCCCGGATGCGGCGGCGAGGTTGATGGCGTGCAGCACCTCAACGCCCTGGCGCGCGGGATAGGTGAAGTGAACGGACTCAAACACCACGTCGCCGCGGAGCCGGGGCAGCCTGGATGCGGGCGCCGGGCCGAGGAGTGGCTCCACTTCCCCGGTTTCCCGGAGGAGTTCGCGCACGCGCTGTGTGGCGCCGATCGCCTTCTGAAGCTGGCTGTATAACTCTGCGAATTGACCCATCGCACCCGCCACAAAAGTCGTGTAGAGGATGAAGCGCGTGAGTTCGCCGAACGTGATTTCACCCTGCTGCAGCAACCGCGCGCCCGACCACAGCACGAGCACGATGGAACCAAACAGGGCGAAGATGATGAAGGCGATGAACGCCGCCCTCAGCCGGGCGCCGCGCAGGGTGGCCACCAGGAATTTCCCGAGTCCCTCGTGGTAGCGCGTGAGTTCATAGCCTTCGTTGGCGAACGCCTTCACGTTCACGATGCCCTGCAAAGTCTCCTCGACGATGGTGGCCGTGTCGGCCAGGCGATCCTGGGCCTCCCGGGAGATTTTGCGCGTCTTGCGACCGAAGACGACCGCGACCACCGTCAGCACGGGGAGGCTGACGAGCATGATGCCAGTTAGCTTGAGCGAGGTTACCGCGATCAACGTGATGCCGCCGACCAGCATCGTGGTCTGACGCAGAAACTGCGGTAGGATGCCGATGACCGTGTCCTCAATCTGAATCAAGTCGGCAGAAAGTCGGCTGGCCAGTTCGCCCACGCGGCGTTGGGCGAAAAACGTCATCGGCAGCGAGATCATCCGTGCGTAGGCGTCGCGTCGCAGATCCACGAGGCTGCGCTGCCCCACGGTGGCGAACGAGAGGAAGTGGAAGTAGGACAAACCCGCCTGCAGCGCCAGGATACCCAGCAGCAGGAGCGCCGTGCGATCCGCCCCGGCCATGCTGCCGCCCCCTTGCGTGCGCAACACCGCCGCGTCCACGATGCTCCCCGCCAGGTAAGGGAACGCCAGACTCAGCAGGCTGCCGAGGAACAAGGCCGCCAGCGCAGCACCAAAGCGTCCCTGATAAGGACGGAGATAGCGGAACAGCTCCAGCGCCTGCCGGATGGATTCCCGATCTAGCTTCGCCTTCGGGAGTTCCACCCCGGCCTGATCATTGCGTGAATAGCGTGCCACGCTTGCATTCTAGCGGAGAAGCGGCCTGGCGCGAGCGACAGATTCGGCCCGCAGGCCGCCAGGCCGGAGCGCAAGACGTTCATCGATGTGAATAATCGCCTGGAAGGGAATGCGCTTGAAACCCTCGCCGCCATGGGAGCGGGCGCGACTGGCAGACAGGCCGACTACGGCTTGTCGGGAACCTTGGCCGCTCGCGGCAGCTTTTCCAAGGCGCTGACCACGGTCGCCGGCAGGGGGGCGTCGGGAATCGGCTCCAGCCGTTGGCCTTTCACGCCATAGACCGGCTTGCCGTAGCCCTTCTCCATCTCGACAAACGTCTTGTCCAAGGCCGCCTTGCTGCCTTCGGCCAGAAAGTAGGCGCCGTGCAACTGGCCCCAGGTGCCATCTCCACCCGCGCGCGTCAGGCATTTCAACTTATCCACGCTCGGTCCCAGCCAGAGCCGATACAGCGCCACCTTGGGCAGTTCCCGGTCCCGCCCCAGGAAGTTCTCCAGAAACGAATTCATGCCCCCGCCCAGGGTCGCCACGCTCGGCTTGCCGCCGTTGGGATTGGTGATCGTGGCGCTGTGCAACCATTTGCCGGCGCTGCGGTCATAGAGGTAATACCGCGTGTCGGTCGTGTCGGCCTGAGTTCCCGGCTGCTTCTGCACGAAGAACTGAAACGTCTCGCCCACCTTCCAAGGCCAGAGCATGTGGGTGTGTCCGCCTTCGCCTTCGCCGCCGAACCGGCCATGGATGGTTTTGGGGTCCGCTTCGGTCACCTTCGGATGTAGCGTGGGCGAGGTATCCCAAATGGAGAAAATGGTGCGCTGCTCCTGGGCGCTATTCTGCTGAATGCCGCAATAGCCGCCGGCCGCTTCGCCCGGATGCCAGTTGGCACCGCAGTAGTAGATGGCCGGGTGCGTGGCGAGCACGGTGATCTCGCAGTAAAGGCAGGTGGCGTCCCGCTGCCCCTCCAGATTCCACCACAAATGCTGGGCCGGCAGCGTGAGGCAGGACAACAGGACGCTCGCCGCGGCGAGCCTGAAGCTTTGTTTCGTCATGGAGGCTTGGATGAACAGAAGCCTGGCGCCATTCATTTGCGGGCAGGGTGGGGGTGTGTGACCGTTCAGTAACCCAAAGTTGATAAGCAGGCTGGGCGCTCATTTTGTGGTTGCATATTGTAGCTATACAGATACATTGCCGCCATGAAACCAAATCTCGATTCTCTCCTCCAACAACGGCAGGCCCT
>CAINDV010000012.1 GCA_903847485.1 uncultured Verrucomicrobiota bacterium | reverse complement strand
CCCTACCACGGGCACTCGTTGACCATTCTCTGGGACAAGACGGGCCAACGTTATGGCAAAGGCAAAGGCCTGCGGGTGTTCGCCGATGGCAAGGGAATCGCCTCCTCACCCAAAATCGGCCGCTTGACCGGGCATCTGTAAAGGAAGGCATGAAGATCTTCATTCATATTCTCATCAGCATCGTGGTTTGCTCCGTCGCTTTCCCGGCTCATGCTCGCGCATCCGCTCCCAACCCGAACGTCATCGATCAGAGTTTGGAGAAAGCAGAAATTGACTGGCCGACATTCATGGGGCGGCAGGACATGACCTTTGACAAGTTGCCGGGAAGCTGGACCGAAGCCCCGCATTTCGGCAATGCCATGGTTGGCTCCATGCTCTACCGGGCCGACGACACGATCCGGCTGCAGGTCTTCCGCGCCGATGTTCAGGACCATCGTGACGACACCTGGGGCTGGACCGCCTACAGCCGGCCCCGCCTTCAGATTGGCCATTTCTCGCTCCATCCTGTCGGCAAGCTGACCGGTTGCAAGTGGCGGAAGGATTTGTGGAATGCCGAATTGACTGGAACGATCACAACCGACCGGGGTGAAATCCGGATCCGTCATTTCACTCATGCGGAGGACATGGCGATCGTCACCGAATTGACCCCGACTGCCGGGGAGAAGGCATGTAGCTGGACCTGGCATCCGGCGGCGGCAAGGACGACGCGGGGCGGCTACCCGACCATCGAGTCGGAGATCGCAGGATTCGCCAGACAATATGGCAGCCACTACGCGGGCACGCTGAAGCTCTTCAAGGCCAACCCGGCTGGACGGCTGGAAAACGACGGCGGAACTTCCGTGTGGATCCAAGACCTCCTGGCCGGGGGACAGTATGCCACCGCCTGGAGCGAGCAGGTTCGCGGCGACACCCGCACCCATATCATCAGCATCGCCAACAGCTATCCGGAAACGACCGCGGCGAAGACGGCGGTTTCCGACATCAAGCGCTTCCTTGCGCGGGAACGGTCGGGCTGGGTCCAGGTTCATCGCGACTGGTGGCATGCTTATTATCCCCGCAGTTTTGTCACCATTCCCGACAAGAGTCTGGAGGCTCTTTACTGGCAGACGATCTACCGGTTCGGTTGCACGAGTCGGACCGGCCGCTCGATGGTCGATACCTCCGGCATCTGGTTCCAGGGCGGTTCGTGGGCATACATCACCACCGACTGGAACATCCAAAGCGCGCACTGGCCGGTCTATGCCGCCAACCGGCTCGACCAAGGCCTGGAACTCGTGAACCGGCTTCATGACGGTCGTGACGAGCTGATCCGGGCCGCGCGCCCGGTGGAATGGCGGGAAGACTCCGCCTATCTGCCTGTCGCCGTTGCCCCGGACATGAGAGGATCTCGCGATGGGGACATGCGCTACTACGACCTCGTGGGCAATCTGCCCTGGACCATGCACAACCTGTGGTGGCAATACCGCTACTCGATGGATGACACTATGCTGCGCGAGAAGATCTATCCACTTCTGCGCCGCTCCATCAACTTCTACCTCCATATGGTCAAGGAGAGTGAGGACGGAACGCTCCGCCTGCCGCCGACTTACTCTCCGGAGTCGGGCGTCTTCGAGGACTGCAACTTCGACCTGGCCCTGTTCAAATGGGGATGCCACACGCTGCTCAAAGCCAGCCAGCGACTGAACATTGCCGCCCCACTCATTCCCCGCTGGAACGCGGTGGTGAAACATCTTCCCGACTACCCCGCCGATGAATACGGGTTCATGCTGGGTCGTGACAAATCATCCTCGGACAACCACCAGCACTTCTCCAACTTGCTGATGATCTATCCGCTTCATCTGGTCAATATCGAGCAGAAGGGCACCGCGGATGTTTTGAAAAGCTCATTTTACCGGGCGCGCTCCACCGTGGGCCCGGGTCAACGACAGGCCATGGTGCAGGCCCATGCCGGGCCCAT
>CAINDV010000011.1 GCA_903847485.1 uncultured Verrucomicrobiota bacterium | reverse complement strand
TGGCCCTCATCATCGAGACCCTCGACGGCCATGCGGGTTCCGGACCAGAGACTGATCTCATTGAACTGGACCCGCTCGACTTCGGTGCCGCCAAAGAGCATTGCCCCCATGGGGCCATTGCCGATCGGCAGGGCTTCTGTCATCCACGCTTTCGCCGGACGGTCAGACCACAAGCACAATTTCCCCGAAGCGTCCCCCCGGGCAGGTTTCTCCTGCGCCGGCGCACCCATGCCTGTCAATGGTTCAAGGCCCAGCGCTGCCGTTGCCAGGGAGGTGCTTAACAGGAAGTGACGCCGCGAAATGGCATTCTCTGGTGTGGCCGAGTTTGTTTTCATAATTGTGA
Source organism: uncultured Verrucomicrobiota bacterium (assembly GCA_903847485.1). Classification (GTDB taxonomy): domain Bacteria; phylum Verrucomicrobiota; class Verrucomicrobiia; order Limisphaerales; family JAJXZI01; genus CAINDV01. The sequence goes on along the minus strand of CAINDV010000011.1, from coordinate 2,675 downwards.
CCGTGAGTTGTTTGCCAGCATTGAAGCCTGCTTCTTCCGCATCATCGGCACCAACTGAACCATCAGCACGCCCAACAGAATCAGAAAGCAGCCGGTGATCGCGCGGCCAGTCAGGGTTTGATTGAGCACGAGGTATCCGGCGATCGCGGCAAAGACCGCTTCCAGACTCATGATGATGGAGGCGGGTGCGGGAGGACAGCGCTTCTGGCAGACCACCTGCAGCGTGTAGGCAATCCCCACCGACATGAGTCCGGCATAGGCAATCGCTCCGGATGCCGCCTTGATCTGACTCCAGGAGCAATGCTCGAAGAGCAGTCCGCACAGCGCACTCAGGACCGCACAGACCGCAAATTGAAGGCAGGCAATTTGGATGGGGTCCCCTTTGCCGACGGCGTGGTCAATGACCAGGATCTGACCCGCCCAGAACACTGCGCAAATCAAGGTCAGCCAGTCGCCCTTGGATACCACGAAATCTCCGGTAACGCTCAGCAGGTAGAAGCCAATGAGGCAGACCAGGATGGCAGCCCACAGGATCTTGGGGACCTTGTGCCCGAAAAACATGCCCAGCACCGGGACGAAAAGGATGTAGAACCCGGTGATGAATCCGGAATGGGCGCTGGAGGTGTACTGCAGGCCGATCTGCTGAAAAGCGGCGGCGGCAAACAGGAACAGCCCGGCGCCCAAACTACCCATGTAGGGCAGCTTGGCCTCTCCATCGGCAGGCGCCAGATTCTGCTTCCGCCAGAGGATGACGGGGATAAGGGAAAGGCAGCCCAGCGCGAAGCGAAGCCCGTTGAAGGTCATCGGGCCAAGACCCTTTTCCATGCCGATCTGCTGGGCCACAAATGCCGCCCCCCAGATCAGGGAGGCCAACAGGAGCAACAACTCGTATTTGAAGGCTCCCTGGCCCCGGGAATTCGATTCGCTCGTAGTGTTCATCGCGTGCCACCCCTCTCTCGTATCGGCTGGCCGCAGAAGATAAGAGACACATCCATTAGAGCGCTCATCATCTTGTGGGTTTCAATTTTCGGGATGATCCCGCCACGGCCAGCTCATTCGTGGTGGAATCAGTCCGGACTAGTCCGATGGAGTTCTTCGCAGTCACTTTGACATCGTAGGTTCCCGCTGGCAGGCCGGTAAGCTTGTCTCCGGGCAGCTTCCAGGTGCCGTTCAGGTTATCAACGCCTTGGTAAACCTTGCCCGCAATTTCGACGGTCAGGCTTTCCGTTAAACTTCCCAGGGTGCCGGTGAGATCGGCAACCTGTCCGTTGACGGTAAGTTTGTTCACGGTGACATCCGGCGGCAGCCGGTCAAACTTGAACTCTCCCAATTCAAAACCGATCTTGAACCCCCGGTCCTCCAGCACCTGGCGCACCCGCGGAATCAGCCGGGCGGCGTTCCAATAATAGATGTGATTCAGCACTGGATCCGGAAGATTGAAACCTTCCAGTTTGGGACCGCCATGCAGGCCGTTGGTTACCTGGTCGGTTTCGAGAACCTTGCGTTCGTTCAAGAATCCACTGGCACCGGCCCCCGCGGCAAAGACATCGGAACCGAAAAGAATGCGGTCGCGGTATTTGATGTAAAACTCCCTGGCTTTGCTCACCGTGTAATGGGCCGGCTGCCGTGCATTGTGCGTGAAGGCGACATCGACAAACACATTGGGGTATTTGTCAAAGATCTCTGCCAGTTTGGCCATGCCCTGGTCGTTTTCCAGCATGAAGAGCCCATGGGCAAAGATAAAGGTGGTTTGCGGGTGTGTCTTGGCCACATCAATCGTATCATCTTCAAACTTGGGGAAGGCAGGGCTATTTGAATATGCATTCCCCGGGTCCCCGGTATGGTAGCCGACCAACGGCATGCCCTGCCGCCCGGCTTCATCAAGATGTTCATGGATTCGGGGGATCTTGCTGGATAGAATCGCGCCGTGAGGCCACAACTTAAGACCGACAAAACCCTGCTCTTTAAAGGTTTTGATTTCATCGACACCCCACCAAATGCCGTCACTGGGGATCGTGAAGGCGCCCGGGACAAAAAGGATGCGGTCATCCAGCTTTTCCTTCACATACACCATGTCATTACCCGGGATCTGGCGCACACTAGCCGCGCTGGCATTGCTCCCATTGTTGTCCTGCACCCAGAACAAACCTGCCAGAGAGATACTGATAGTGCCGCCCCATTCGTCCATCGCCTCCACCGCTTTTGCATACTGGGTCCTGGCGTCCATGTGGGTGTGCATGTCCACGCGGGGCATGGCCGATGGCCGGTAGATCACCTGCTGGTCAGCCGCTGCGGAAACCGTCAGTGTCAGCAGCAGGCCAAGTGCCTTAGAGGTCGTTAGCTTTCTATTCATTCGCGTTGTTTGTGATCACGGGTGTTGCCCGGCAGCGATCATGCAAAGCAGCATCGCCGCTGCAACCGAAGTGGTTTCCGACAAGCGCAGGAAGGTTCTGCGAGATGTTTGATGGTTCACGGGGGATTTTTCTTGATCGACTTAGCCGAACCGGTTGGACGAGCGACACTGCGTGGCCCCCTTACAGATGCCCGGTCAAGCGGCCGATTTTGGGTGAGGAGGCGATTCCCTTGCCATCGGCGAACACCCGCAGGCCTTTGCCTTTGCCATAACGTTGGCCCGTCTTGTCCCAGAGAATGGTCAACGAGTGCCCGTGGTAGGG
>CAINDV010000010.1 GCA_903847485.1 uncultured Verrucomicrobiota bacterium | reverse complement strand
CGCAGCAGGCGTTTTCAAATAGGCTCTAAGTAACAGATAGTATGTATATGCAACGGCTTAAATTTCGGTTCGCTAAAACCGCAGTCTTGTGTTTCTGTCTGGCGTGCATCCCGAGGCTCGGGGTGGCTGCCGACGTGACCTTCTATAGCTTCGGGGATTCGCACTATGGGGCGGCGGGCGGCGGCATGACGAACTGGGTGTATCGGATTAATAGGATGGCCGGCACGCCGTACCCAGCGGCGCTGGGCGGCGGCACGGTCGCGCCGGCTCGCGGAATCCTGACCTTGGGGGATTTGATTAACGACGGCGGCAACCTGGCGCTCGGAACCAATCAGTGGAAGGAGTGGAAGGCGGACTACGGTGTGAACGCGGAGGGAACCTGCATCTACCCGGTGTTTGAGAACTTTGGGAACCATGATCTGCACAACACGCGGTTTGTGCAGAAGGACATCATCCGGCGGAACGTGACGCGACCGGGTCTGACTGCGGTCTCGACCAACGGACTGCATTACTCCTGGGACTGGGATGGTGTCCATTTTGTGGCGCTGGGGATCTATGCAGCCACCACATGGGTGCCGGAGAACACCTATGGATCGGTGCATGACCCCGAGTATGCGTTGTCGTTTTTGAAGTGGGATTTGGAGAACAACGTGGGCGACAGTGGACGCCCGGTAATCACGATGCATCACTATGATTTTCTGACTGACTGGTGGCCGTCGTGGCAGAAGCTGGAGTATCCGCGGGTGCTGGATGGCTATAACGTGGTCCTGATCTTGCACGGCCATCAGGGATCTCCCTACGGTTACGATTGGCAGGGCTATACGGTGTCGGGTCAGAACGGCACGCTCAACGTGTGCCATATCACGACGAACAACCAGATCCAATTGGCGCAAAGCACGGGCACTAACACCTGGGGCAACACCTACAGCAAGAGCTTTTCTTTCCCAGATCTCGGGTTGTCGTGGAACGGCGTGCCTAAGAACGGCGACCGGAACGTCCAGGCCAGCGAGACGCGTTTGGCGTGGAGGACGGGGGCTTACGTCCAGAGCCAGGATGTGTATTTTGGGACCAGCTCCAATGCGGTCGTCAACAGCACTACCCCGGACTTCAGCGGGTTGGTTGCCAGTGTCACCAACGTGGCGATTCCCACAGCCTTTCTGCCGCTCCAGCCTGGGACGGAGTATTTCTGGCGGGTGGACCAGCAAAACGGGTCCAAGCCGTTCTCCAAGGGAAGGGTGTGGAGTTTTCGGACTAAGGACTTGGTAAAGTCCAATGACCTGACTTTCCTATTTGTGTCCGACGTTCATTATCAGGACAACACGCTATTGGCTAACCAGAAGAACGTGCAGGCGATGAACGGGATACCGGGGGCGGCTTACCCAGGGTCATTTGGGGGGAGAGTGAAGACTCCGCGGGGGGTGGTGTTTGGAGGCGACGCGACTTCGGACGCGAAGCTGTGGCAGTATCGGTTTTACACGAACGATTACGGACTAACGGGGGAGAAGGTGCTGAAGTATCCGGTGGCGGGGGAGAACAACGGGAACCATGACGGAGGCTTGGGGAGTGTTGTGGGAGACAGCCTGGTGGCGCGGAACCGGACGCGGACGGGATTGACAGGGATCTCGACCAATGGTCTGCATATCTCGTGGGATTGGGACGGGATCCATTTTGTGACGCTGGGGGTGCGTCCGGGGACTAACACCAGTCCGTATAACTCACATGGGAGTTTGGAGTTTTTGCTGGATGACTTGAAGCGGACGGTGGGGAACAGCGGGCAGCCAGTGGTGCTGACCGAGCATTTTGGGCTGGATTCATACGCGGCGGGTTGGTGGACTGCGGAGGAGCGGACACGGTATTACAATGTGATCAAGGATTACAACGTGATTGGCATCTTCCACGGACATACGCATGTCACCGAAATCTACAAGTGGAACAACGTGGATATCTTCCATCCGCCGCACATGCAGTTTGGAGGGTCGTATTCGGTGACGGTGAGCAGCAGCCAGGGATTTTTCGTGACGCATATTGTGTCTAACACGATGAGTGTGGTGGAGCGGAAAGCGGACGGGACATGGGGGATGAATCTGACCAAGAAGATCTACCGCTCGTATGCGGAGGCGGGATTGGCGGGAGTGGTGAACGAGGCGAGCGGGGCGGCGAACATCGAGGCGGTTTCGGCGACGTTGAACGGGAAGCTGGTGTATCAGGCGGCCGCGCCGACACATGGCTACATTTACTACGGTCCGTCCGATGGGGGTACCAACAAAGGTTCATGGAGCAAGTTGGCGCTGGTGGGGCCGGTTGGGTTGGGCGGTTTCAAGACGAATGTCTCCGAACTGACAGCGGGGACGACCTATTACTACCGGTGCTACGCTTCCAACTCGGTCGGAACGGCTTGGTCGGCTGGCGGCTCTTCGTTCACCACCTTGCCTCCGGCAGAAGTCGGCAACGCCAGCGGGGCGAGCAACATTCGCATGGCCACCGCCACTTTGAACGGCAGACTTACCCAGACAGGAGCGATCCCGACCCAGGTTCACATCTATTACGGGCCATCCGATGGCGGGACGAGCAAGGCAGCCTGGGCCAATGAATTGGCATTGGGCAAGTGCCCGTTGGGCGCTTTCTCGCAGGCTGTCAGCGGGTTGAGCGCGGAAACGACTTACTACTACCGGTGTTATGCAAGCAACGCGTTAGGCGGACGGTTCGCTTCAACCAGCGCCAGTTTTGTCACCCATGCTCCGGTCGCCGTGAACAATGGTTTGGGCGCGAGTGGCATTGGTGTTGTCTCGGCAACATTGAATGGCAACGTGCTGATTACGAACGCCGCGCCCACCTATGTGTCTATTTACTGGGGCACCAACGACGGGGGCACCGTAAGGGCCAACTGGACGAAGGAGGTTGCCCTTGGCACGCGGGAACCGGGCACCTTTTCCCAAGCAATCGGCGGGCTAAAACCCGAGACTCGTTACTACTATCGCTCTTACGCCACCAACAGCGCGGGCGGCCGCTGGGCGGCATCCACCAGCAGTTTCGACAGTGCGCGCGATTTCAGTGCCTGGAAGAACCGGATGAAGATCACCTTCAAGGGCTACAACCGGTCGGAAGCGCTGATCAATTTCCCCGTGCTCGTGGTCCTCCACGAGGGCATAACCAATTTCTGCTATAGCCAGTTTGCGTCGCCCCAGGGCGGTGATCTGCGGTTTGCGACGGCAAACAACTCCGAGGTGAAGTTCGAGATAGACGAATGGAACCTAGGCGGCACTTCCTACGCGTGGGTCCAGGTGCCCGTGCTGGCTGACACTAACACCTACATCTGGGCCTACTGGGGAAATCCAAGCGAAACCAATTGCCCGGCTTACACGACCAATGGCGCGGCGTGGAGCGAAGGCTTTGCGGGAGTATGGCATCTGGGCGAGCCTAATTCCCAGGACTCCCTGAATCTAAACCACGGGACTTCCCAAGGAGCCACCAATGCCCCCGGCTTGATCGGGATCTGCCAGGGTATGCCGGGAGGAGCCGATCGCAGCGTGGTGGTCAACACTGTAAAGGCCAACCTGGACATCACGGGGAACCTCAGTGTTGGCGGCTGGATTTATTACAATGGCACCACCATGGCCGGCATTCTGACAAAAGGAGCCACTTGGGGCGATTACAATCTGCTTACCAAGGGGGGCACGGGCAACGCCCTATCCTACGAACTCAAGCCGTTCTGCGCTGATGGTTCCACCGCACCTATCGGGACCACTTCCTTGCGGGTGGGCCGGTGGTATCACGTCTATGGAACCTGGGACGGCGCGCAGGCAAAAGTTTACGTGAACGGTAAGGAGGAGGCTTCTAAGACCAGGAGCGGCATCATCAATAGTACGTCGCACATTCTGAAGCTGGGAACGGTCAATGACAGGTATCTGAACGGCTACCTTGATGAAGTCAGCATTTCGAGTGTCAGCCGGTCTGCAAATTGGGTGTGGGCTTCCTACATGAGTCAGGGGAGTAACTCGGTTTTCACCAGTTACGTGGTAGTGACCAGTGCGCCTCCGACAGCAGCAGTCAGCCATCTGAGAGGCGCTTCGGCCACGGCTGTTAACTCCGCGACCCTCAGCGGCAACCTGAGTTCGCTCGCGGCCTCACCGACCTATGTTGACTGCGGCTGGGGAATTGTCAATGACGTGGCCACCAAAGTCTCCTGGCGGAACGCGGTTGCTAGTGGTGCCCGTGAAGGCTGTGGCATCTCCGCAGACATCACTGACCTGAAAGGCGGCACCGCCTGCTACCATCGCTGTTTTGCCGCAGCGGCTTTAGTGGCAGCGTGGAGTGACCGGGGGCAGGCGGATGAGGGTGGCCATGATGACGAGTCTAAGCCTGACTGGACAGGAAACGCGCATGGAATGACAAGAGCGGCGGAGCAACCACCCCGGACTTTTTGCAGTCTGCGCCCCAGCCGCGCTGAGGTTCACCTCGGATTAACCACCTAAGCCGCCCAAACAACTGACATTGGCGTCCAGAGAACGACTTTTCAGACCGGAGATACCGAAGCTGTGAGCACCAAGAAAGCCTTGTTCAATAATACGGTTTTGCACGACGGCCATCAGTCCATGGCCGCCGCCCGCATGACTACTTCTCAGATGTTACCCGCCGCCCCCATTCTCGACAGCATGGGCTTCCACGGCCTGGAGACGTGGGGCGGAGCGACTATTGATTCCTGCCTCCGGTTGCTCAATGAGAACCCCTTCGAGCGCCTCCGCACGCTCAAGAAAGCCGCGCCCAAGACCCCGCACCTGATGCTGCTGCACGGCCAGAGCATCGTCCAATACACCAGCTTCCCGGACGACGTCGTCGAAGCCTTCGTCAAATGCACCTGCGACGCCGGCATGGACATCTTGCGCATTTTCGACGCGCTCAACGATCTGCGGAACCTGACGACTGCCATCAAGGCCACCAAGAAGTGCGGCAAGCACGCCCGCGGTGAGCTTTGCTACACCATCAGCCCCGTTCACACAGTCGAGAGTTTCGTCAAACTGGGGGTGGAATTGGAGAAGCTGGGCTGCGATTCTATCGGCATCAAGGACATGGCGGGCATCATCCAGCCGCAGATCGCCTACCGGATGGTGAAGGAACTCAAGAGCAAGGTCGGCATTCCGATCACCCTGCACACTCACGACACTGCGGGCCTCGGTGCCGCCAGCTATGTGGCTGCCATCGAGGCGGGCGTGGATTGCATCGAGGTTTCCATTGTTCCCTTTGCCAACGGAACTTCGCAGCCAGATACCACGCGGATGCTGGCGCTGCTGGAAGGCCATCCCCGTTGCCCCAGCTTCGACACCATGAAGCTCGAGCAACTCCGCAAGCACTTCGAGGGTGTGTACAGGGAACTGGAAAAGTTCACCAGCCCGGCCAACGAGCGCGTGGACTCCGGCATCCTCATCTTTCAGGTGCCGGGCGGCTTGTTACCGAACTTCCGTACCCAACTCAAAGAGCAGGGCATGACCGACAAGTTTGACCAAATCGTCCGCGAAATCTCGAACTTTCGTGCCCAACTCAAAGAGCAGGGCATGGCCGATAAGTTTGACCTGGTCGTTCGCGAAATCCCAGTCGTACGCGAAGCGCTGGGCTGGGTGCCGCTCGTTACGCCGACCTCTCAGATTGTCGGCACGCAGGCCATGATGAACGTCAAGTTCGGCCGTTGGAAGACCATTTGCCAGCCGGCCATGGACATTGCCCTGGGCAACTACGGCCAGACCCCTGGCCCGATTGATTCCAACGTCTTGAAGGAAGTGGAGCGCCAGACTGGCAGGAAGACCGTTACCGGTCGCCCTGCGGACTTGCTCGCTCCCGGCATGGATAAATACCGCAAGCAATGTGCCGAGAAGGGCCTGCCGACGGATGACGAGACGGTGGTGCTTTTCGCCATGTTCCCCCAGCAGGTCGAGGCGTTGCTCAAGCCCAAGGCTGCGGCCCCGGCCCCGGCCCCGGCACCCGCTTCCGTTCCCGCAACCACCACCGACTTCCCGGCTCGGGCCGTCAGCGGCAAGGGCAAACACCTCTTTGTCACCGTCAACGGCAAACGCCACGATGTCACCGTCGAAACCCTCGAAGGCTAGTCCGCTGCATCCTTGCCTATGAGCGCGCCTCCCCCCGCTCCCCAACCTGCGTCCGCCCCGGAACGATTGCTCAGCGAGTTTCCGCCGGTCACCCGCGAGGAGTGGCGCCAGCTCGTCGAGGCCGAACTCAAAGGCGCACCGTTCGTTAAGAAGATGTTCACCGCCACGTCGGAGGGCATCACGCTCCAACCGATCTACACGCCGGCGGATACGGCGAAGCTTCCGTTCGTGCATTCCTTCCCTGGCTTCGCGCCGTTCGTGCGCGGTGGACGTGCCTCTGGGGCCGTGAATCTGGTGTGGGAAATCTCTCAGGAAATCTCCGGCGCGAGTCCGACGGAATTCAACACCACGGCGCGCAACAGCCTGCAGCGCGGCCTCACCGCGTTGAACATCGTCCTGGATCAAGCCACGCGGAACGGCACCGACCCCGACTGGACGAAGGCGGAGGAAGTCGGCCAGGGCGGGCTTTCCATCGCCACGTTGGACGATCTTGACCGCGCGCTGGACGGAGTGGACTTCACCACCGTGCCGCTGTCCATCCGGACGGGCGCTGCCGCGCTGCCGTTTGCCGCGCTGTTTGTCGCGCTAGCTCGTCTCCGCAAGAGCGACCTGGCCAAACTTCGCGGCTGCGTGGAAATCGACCCACTGGGCGTCATGGCCCACGAAGGCCGCCTGCCGCAGCCGCTTGCGGGCGCTTGTGACGAGATGGCTGCTCTGACTCGCTGGGCCGCCGCAAATGCGCCGCAACTTCAGACGATTTGCGTCCACAGCCGCTCCTGGCATGAGTCGGGTGCCAACGCCGTCCAGGAACTGGCTTATGCCCTGGCAACTGCCGTTGAGTACCTCCGCGCCATGAACGAACGTGGCCTCGACGCCAACACCGTCGCTCCACGCCTCCGTTTCGCTGTCACCGTTGGCGAGACGTTTTTCACCGAGATCGCCAAGCTCCGGGCCCTGCGGATGATTTGGGCGCGCGTCGTTCAGTCCCTCGGCGGCAGTGCCGGGGCCCAGCGGCTCTCGTTGCACGTCCGCACTTCACATTGGAACAAGTCCGTCAACGATCCTTACAACAATCTCCTGCGCACTACGGTCGAAGCTTTCGCTGCCGTGCTCGGCAGTTGCGACAGCCTACAGGTTGGTGCCTTCGACGAAGTCGTCCGGACGCCGGATGAATTCAGCCAGCGCATCGCCCGCAACACCCAGATCATTCTCCAGAAGGAGTGCCACCTCGGCCGCGTCGTTGATCCCGCTGGTGGTTCCTACTACATCGAAAGCCTTACCGGCGAACTTGCCACGCGCGCCTGGGTGCTCTTCCAGGACATCGAGAGGCAAGGCGGCATGAGCGCCGCGCTGCGAGCCGGCATCCCGCAGAAAGCGGTCGCCGTCACCGCTGCGGAGCGTATCAAGAACGTTGCGTGTCGCCGTGATTCCATTGTGGGTGTGAACCAATACGCGAACCCGAAGGAGCTGCCGCTGGAGATTCCCGTCGTGGACCACGCCGGGTTCGCCCGCCGTCGTGCCCGGCAAATCGCTGAGCATCGGATCTCGCTGGATCAAGGCGTCAGGCAGGCGGTGTTGGAAAAGCTGGCGCAAGTGCTTGCCCAGCCCGGCGACGGCCTCTTCGAAACTTGTGTGGAAGCTGCGCTCGCCGGCGCCACGCTTGGCGAAATCACCCGCGTCATCCGCCCCGGCGGCGCCCCGGCGGCGGCCATCAAGCCGGTGAACATCACGCGGGTGGCCAAGCCGTTTGAACATTTGCGCGCCACGATGGACATCTTCGTCGCGAAGACCGGCAGCCGGCCAAAGATGTTCCTGCTGAACATGGGCCCACTCAAGCAGCACAAGGCCCGTGCGGATTTCGCCCGCGGCTTCTTCGCCACCGGCGGCTACGAAGTAACCTCGCCGAATGGCTTCAACACGCCGGAGGACGCGGTCGCAGCGTTCGCCAAGTCCGGCTCCCGCGTTGCGGTGATTTGCTCGACGGACGACACCTACCCAACCTTGGTGCCGGCGCTCGTCAACAGCATCCGCGTGCAGCAACCCGACGCGCTAGTGATCCTCGCGGGCTACCCGACTGAGCAGGTGGAAGCCTTCAAGGCCGCCGGCATCCACGACTTCATCCACCTCCGCGCCAATGCGCCCGAACTCCTCGCCCAGCTTCACCAGTCCCTAGGGGTCTTCGCATGAAAGCCTTTCCCGACTTCACCCAGATTGCCTTCGACGCGACGCCGGCGCCCGTCACCTGCGAGCAGTGGTCCGCGCGGTTCCAGTCCGAGACCGGCCAGTCGCCGGAGGATGCCGTCTGGCATACGCTCGAACAGCTCGACGTCAACCCGCTCTACACCGCCGCCGACCTGAAGGGCTGCGAGCATCTCGACACCTTTCCCGGCATCGCACCGTTCTTGCGCGGGCCATATGGCTCGATGTATGTGACCAAGCCTTGGACCGTCCGCCAGTACGCCGGGTTCTCGACCGCCGAGGAATCCAACGCTTTTTACCGCCGCAACATCGCCGCCGGCCAGCAGGGACTATCCGTCGCGTTCGATCTGCCCACTCACCGCGGCTACGACAGCGACCACCCGCGCGCCTTCGCCGACGTTGGCAAGGCCGGCGTGGCGGTGGACTCCATCGCGGACATGAAGGTGTTGTTCGACAGCATTCCGCTCGACCGCATCAGCGTCTCCATGACGATGAACGGCGCGGTGCTCCCGATCCTGGCGTTTTACATCGTGGCTGCCGAGGAGCAGGGCGTGAAGTTGGAGCAACTCGCGGGCACCATCCAGAACGACATCCTCAAGGAGTACATGGTGCGGAATACCTACATCTACCCGCCGCTGCCTTCGATGCGCATCATCGCGGACATCTTCGGCTTCACGTCGAAGTTCATGCCCAAGTTCAACTCCATTTCCATCTCCGGCTATCACATGCAGGAGGCTGGCGCCCCGGCGGATTTGGAAATGGCTTATACGCTCGCCGACGGGCTCGAATACGTCCGCACCGGTCTCAAGTCGGGCATTGATATCGACGCCTTTGCGCCGCGCCTGTCGTTCTTCTGGGCACAGGGTAAGAACTACTTCATGGAAGTGGCCAAAATGCGCGCCGCCCGCGCCATCTGGGCCAAGCTCATCAAGCAGTTCAATCCGAAGAATCCCAAGTCCATGGCGTTGCGGACGCACTCGCAGACGTCGGGTTGGTCGCTCACTGAGCAGGATCCCTTCAACAACGTCGCGCGCACCGCCGTCGAGGCCATGGCCGCCGCGGCCGGCCACACGCAGTCGCTTCATACCAACGCCCTCGACGAAGCCATCGCGTTGCCGACGGATTTCTCCGCCCGCATCGCCCGCAACACCCAGCTTTTGCTTCAGGAAGAGACCGGCATCACCAAGGTCATTGATCCCTGGGGCGGGTCTTTCTACGTCGAGGCCCTGACGAACGCCCTCATGCGCCGGGCCTGGGCGCATATTCAGGAGGTTGAAAACCTCGGCGGAATGGCGAAGGCCATCGAGACCGGCCTGCCCAAGCTTCGCATCGAGGAGGCCGCGGCCCGTCGTCAGGCGCACATTGACTCCGGCAAGGAAGCCATCCTCGGTGTTAATGGCCTGCGCCTCGAGAAAGCCGAGAAACTCGCCGTGCGCGAAGTGGACAACACCACAGTCCGCACCTCGCAAATCCGGCGCCTGCAGGAGGTCAAAGCCGCCCGCGACAATGCCATGGTTCAGGCTGCGCTCGCCGCGCTGACCAAGTCCGCCGAAACTGGCGATGGTAACTTGCTCGGTCTCGCGATTGAGGCTGCTCGCGTCCGTGCCACGCTCGGTGAAATTTCCTTCGCACTGGAAAAAGTCTTCAACCGTCACAAAGCTGTCATCCGCACCGTGTCCGGCGTTTACAAATCCGAGTTCGGCAGCGACCCCAAGATCGCTGATGTCCGCCAGGTCACCGACGACTTCGCCACGAAACATGGTCGCCGGCCGCGCATCCTCATCGCCAAGATGGGCCAGGACGGCCACGATCGCGGCGCGAAGGTTGTCGCCACCGCCTATGCCGACCTGGGTTTCGATGTGGATATCGGCCCGCTGTTCCAGCAACCCGACGAAACCGCGCGCATGGCGGCGGAGAATGACGTCCATATCGTGGGCATCAGCTCGCTCGCTGGTGGACACAAGACGTTGCTAGTCCAACTCAAGGAAGAGCTGAAGAAGATCGGCCGCGACGACATCCTCGTGGTGGTCGGCGGCGTGATCCCGCCGCAGGACTACGGCTTCCTGAAGGAAAATGGTGCTGCTGCCGTATTCGGTCCCGGCACCTTCATTCCGGATGCGGCGAAGGAAATCCTTTCAAAGCTTGGCTGAGACATTGCGGTGAATGACAAAGGCCGAATGTCGAATGACGCAAGAAGTCCTAAGCTCGAGGTCCGAGGTCGCGTCGGCTTGGAGCCAGGCTTCGCGCGGATGGCGTTGCCCGCAGTCCAGGCGGCCCCTCGGCATTCGTGCTTCGGATTTCGTCATTCATTCGACATTCGGCGTTAGGCATTCGGCATTCCCATGATTTCGCGCCCCCGCCAGCTCACAGTGGACGACTTCGTCTCCGGCATCCTCGCCGGGGACCGCGTCCTGCTGGCGCGCGCGATCACGCTGGTCGAAAGCAGTTCGCGCCAGCACGAGGCGGACGCTCAGGAAGTCATCCAGCGTGTCCTGCCCTACACCGGCCGAGCCAAGCGCATCGGCATTACCGGTGTCCCCGGCGTGGGCAAGAGCACGTTCATCGAGAGCTTCGGCTGCTACCTCGTCGAGCGCGGGCTTAAGCTTGCGGTGCTCACGGTGGATCCTTCCAGCGCTCGCACGCATGGCAGCATCCTCGGTTACAAGACGCGGATGGAGAAGCTCTGCCAGTTGCCCCAGGCATTCATCCGCCCATCACCCGCGGGCGAGAGTCTCGGGGGTGTCGCCCAGCGGACGCGTGAGAGCATGTTGCTTTGCGAGGCGGCGGGCTTCGACGTCGTGCTGATCGAAAGCGTCGGCGTGGGGCAGGTAGAAATCGCCCTCCGCTCGATGGTGGATTTTTTCCTCCTGCTCCTGCTACCCGGTGCCGGTGACGAATTGCAGGGGATCAAGAAAGGCATCGTCGAGATGGCCGATCATGTCCTGATCAACAAGGCCGACGGCGACAACCGCCTGCGCGCCGAACAGGCCCGGGCCGATCAGGACGCCGCATTGCATTACATTCAGCACGCCACGCCACAATGGAAGACCGAGGTCGCGCTCTGCGCCGGCCTCACGGGAATGGGCGTGCCGGAGCTTTGGCAGCGCATCGAGAAGTTTTACGCGGAGGCAGGCCCCAAAGGTGTTATCGCCGCGCGTCGTCACGACCAGGATCGCCAGTGGATGAACGACCTCATCCACGACGAACTGCGTCGCCGCTTCCACGACGACGCCCGCGTTCGTGCCCGGCTGCCGCAGATGAAGGAGGCCCTCGCCCGCGGCGAAATCACCGCCACCCGTGCCGCGGCAGAGTTGCTGGCGGTCTTCGATCACCGCGCGCACTGACAACCTATGATCCAAAAGATTGACCATCTCGGCATCGCCGTGAAATCGCTCGACGAAGCCATTCCCTATTACGAGAAGGCCCTGGGCCTCAAGTGCGAACACCGCGAGGAAGTGGTTTCGCAGAAGGTGCGCACCGCATTTTTCAGCGTCGGCGAAGTCCACCTCGAATTGCTGGAGCCTACCGACCCGGAAAGCCCGATCGCGAAGTTTCTGGAGAAGAACCCCGCCGGCGGCATCCACCACATCGCCTTCGGTGTGAGCGAAATCGCCGGCCAGCTTCAGCAGGCGAAAAACGCGGGCGTGCGGCTCATCCACGAGACGCCCTTTGACGGCGCACACAACAAGCTGGTGGCCTTCCTGCATCCGAAATCCACCTTCGGCGTGCTGACTGAGTTCTGCTCCACCAAACCCGGTGCCGGTTGTTCCTGCTCGCACTGAACCGGTTTTTCATCTTTAATCCCGCGCCTTTATGGCTATTTCAAAAAAGCTCCTGGACGAACTCCACCAGCGCCGCGCCACCGCACAAGCCGGTGGCGGCGCCGACAAGCTGGCCGCCCGCCGCGCCAAGGGCGTGCTCACGGCGCGCGACCGTCTCGACGGCTTGTTCACCACCGGCACCTTCATGGAGTCCGGGATGCACGCCGAACACGACTGTCATAACTTCGGCATGGAGAAGAAGTCTCTGCCTTGCGACGGCGTCATCACCGGCACGGGCCTGGTGGATGGCCGCGTGGTCGCCGCGTTCAGCCAGGACTTCACCGTGGGCGGTGGTGCCCTGGGCCGCATCCACGCGAAGAAAATCTGTGACGCGATGGACTACGCGCTGAAAGTCGGCTGCCCGGTGATCGGCTTCAACGACTCCGGCGGGGCGCGCATCCAGGAGGGGGACGACTCGCTCTCCGGCTACGGCCAGGTGTTTTTCCGCAACGTCCTGCTCTCCGGCGTCGTGCCGCAGATCGCCATCATCGCCGGCCCATGTGCCGGTGGCGCGGCCTATTCGCCGGCTTTGATGGATTTCATCATCATGGTGAAGGGCACCGCGCAGATGTTCATTTGCGGCCCGGAAGTCATCCAGGCCGTGACCGGACAGAAATGTACGATGGAGGAAATCGGCAGCGCCACCGCCAACGCCAGCGTCAGCGGCAATATACATTTCATCGCCGAGAACGATCCGCACGCCATTCAGATCGCCAAGAAACTGCTCTCCTTCCTGCCGTCGAACAACGTCATGGACCCGCCCCACCACCCGGTGCCGCAGGTGGACCTGACCCCCGACGCGGCGATGAACGCGCTGGTGCCCGCCATCTCCAAGGATGCCTTCGACATCTACCACGTCATCGCCCGCTTGGTGGACAGCGCCGATTTCCTCGAGGTCCAGCGAGAATGGGCCAAGAACATCGTCGTCGGCCTGGCCCGCCTCCAGGGCATCGTCGTGGGCCTCATCGCCAACCAACCCGCTGTGAAGGCCGGCACGCTGGACATTGACGCGAGCGACAAGGCCGCCCGTTTCATCCGCTTCTGCAATGTTTTTAACATCCCGATCGTGACGCTGGTGGACGTGCCCGGTTTCCTGCCCGGCGTCCAGCAAGAGCGCGGCGGCATCATTCGCCACGGCGCGAAAATGCTCTTCGCCTACGCCGCGGCGACGGTGCCGAAGATCACGGTCATCCTCCGCAAGGCCTACGGCGGCGCCTACCTGGCCATGTGCAGCGCCGACATGGGCGCGGATTTCGTCTATGCCTGGCCCACGGCGGAGATTGCGGTGATGGGCGCCGACGGCGCGGTGCGGATTCTGTTCAAACGGGAGATCCTTGCCGCCGCCGATCCCAAGGCGAAGGAAGCGGAGTTGGTGAAGGAATACCGCGAAAAATTCTGCACGCCGTACGAAGCCGCCGCCAAGGGCATGATCACCGACATCATCGAACCGGCCGAAACCCGCGCCGTCGTCGCCCTCGCCCTGCGCAACACGCTCAGCAAGCGCGAAACCCGGCCCGCGAAGAAACACTGCACCATCCCGCTTTAATCAACCCCAGGCGGACGCCGTCGCCCGCCCCTTTTCATTGCCCACGCCGTGAGTAAACCGGAAACCCCCTCCGTCCCCGTCTCCGAGGCCCACCTCAGCCTGGTGCTGACGGCTCTCCACCGCATTCTGCCGCGGCTCAATGATCCTGCCCGCGCCGCCGACGTGCAGGCGACACTCACCTTGGCGGTCGCCCGGCTGGAGGCCGCCCGCGCCGCTCACGATCAGGAAATGGGCGGGGCCGCCGCCGTCGGAAGCGAGCTGGCCGCCATTATCGGGGCCGCCGTCGCCGTCGTCCTCGGACGTCCGCACACCGTACTCGACACCAAGCCCGCCCCCGTCGCGGTGACGTGGACCAACACCTGGGCCATGGCCGGCCGTTTTCAGCAATACTCCGCCCCCAAAGTCCGCTAACCCTCCCCGCTCATGATCAGAAAACTTCGCGTTACAGTTGATGGCCGGGCTTATGACGTGACCGTCGAGACGGCTGACGAACCCACTGTCGCCGCCGTGCCCGTCACGTCGCCGGGGCTCGCTCCGCCCGTGGCACTTGCCGCGATGGCATCCGCACCCACGCCAGTTGCCGCCGGGGAGAACGACGTGCCCAGCCCGCTCGCGGGCCACGTCACCGCTGTCCACGTCCAGACCAGCCAGACCGTGAAGGAAGGCGACTGCTTGCTCACGCTCGAAGCCATGAAGATGAACACTTTCGTCGCGGCTCCGCGTGACGGCACAGTGAAGGCCGTCAAAGTCGCCCTGGGTGACGCCGTCGAGGAAGGCCAGTCCCTGGTCACGCTGGAGTAAGGGACTCGGCCATGGATAACTGTAACTTGAATGACGAATGACGAATGAATGACGAAGTCCTAAGCCCGAAACCCGCCGGGCTGCGTGCCCCGCATGGGCAGGCTGAGTGCTTGGTTGGACCGGGCGCGAGACTTGGCCCAGAACTTGGTCACTACCGTAAGCAACGATTCGTCATTCGGATTTTGGGCTTCATTCGTCATTCGACTCCGGAGTTCGGCCCGAATAGTTGCAAATAACTAACCATAGAGGTCGCTCCCAAACCTATAGGAGCCGACGTAAACCCGAATTCCGAAGTGGGCATCTGAGATAGTAGCTCAGGCATCCTGCCTGAGTAGTAGTGCGGGCTTCCAGCCTGCGCGACTTTTTGTGCAACATCACTGCAAGGACGAACAGGCAAGGATGCCTGTTCTACTGTCACAGGATGGAAGCCCGTGCTACTACCGCTTCGGAGTTTGGGGTAAAGAGACTCAGAACTCCTGAGCCGAGGAATTGGGATGGGCCACCCGGTGAGGGCACCGGGCCTACAAACCGCGTCGCCGTTGTAGGCCGGGTCCCCTGACCCGGCGAACTTGGACTCAACTTGGGCAGCATTAATAACCAAGCCTCCTTACGTCGGCTCCTACAGGGTTATGCCAGCGCCTCTGCTTACTTGGTGTTCGGGCAGATCGGCGTCAGCCAGAAGGAGCTGGTGCTACCGATCGGGGCGTCGTGCTCGGAAGAGCGCAGGACTTCGACGTTGGGCGTCAGGAAGACGCTCCCATCCAGCCACCAGTGCCACCACGGCTCGGACGTCACTGTGAAGATCTCCGAGTGCGCGGCGTCAATGACGTGCAGGACGCGCGGTGGGTCGGTGTTCAGCGCGATGTAGTTCTGCGGCGCGGACGGATAGATGCGGAGTTGCGGGTTGACCCCCCCGTCAGTATCCACCCGGAACAAGTAATGTTCAGCCACGGTGGCCCCGATGGTCCGTGCGCTCAGCAGCCAACCGTTAGGCATCGCCGTGACGCCGGTAAAACTCTCCCGACAGGACATCCGGTTTTGAAAAATGATGCCGTCTCCGTTGAATAGCGTGAGGTAATGGAGCGTGATCGTGGGCCAGTTGATGCTCGACAGGACATACATGGTATTGGTATCGGCGCTCAACACGCGATTTTCCGTGTAACCCCCGTCCAAGGTGGTGGGCAAAGGAATATCGCGCGGGTTGTCGAGGTCCGTCAACAAGGCCACACGGATGCTATGGTTGGTGCGGTTGCTCAGATCAATCAGCCAGGTGCCGGCGAAGCTGGCCCATAAGCCCTGCGGCGGTGCGGCGAGACACGACCCTCTCGCAGTCATGTTGGTATCGAAGAGGTAGGCGGTGGCGGTCCCGCTGTTGATGACATGCAGGATGTCCTTCCCAAGGCCGACGTCATATCGGTCTCGGATGATGATCTTGTTCGGATCAAGGAGGGGGTGGTCCCACGCCGCCGTGGCGACGATCGCGCCGGTATCTCGATTCAGAAACACCCAGCGTTGGGCGCTGCACCACAGCACGCGGTTAGTGCTGGCCAAGACGACGCGTGTGTTTTCGTTGGTCGCCAGGAAGAGGGTGTTCGTCCAGGTCTGGACGCCAGTGGCGCTCCGATGTTCTAGGATGACCAGACTGTTAGTGGCGTCGTCCCAGACAGCCACATAGCCGCCGCTGTTCTCCGGGAGGATACAGTTGAAGGTACTGCTCTCGTTGGGGTAAGGAACGGGCTGGGCCGCCCCCTCGGGAGCGTAACAGTACCAAGACTCCGTTTCATCGGCCTGGGCAGTGAGCGGACGTCCCACCAACCAGGCGGTGGCGACCAGGAGAATGCAGAGGCTCGTGCAAACCCTCGGTCCCGGTAGGGCGAGGCTCCGGCCGAGCCGGCGTTGGTCGTGGAATGCCCAGGCTCCGCAGGAGCGTCGCCCTACCAGCGCCGGGGTTTTGAACATGTCTCTAAATAGTTGCATTTTCATAATTACCTTTCAGGTTAAGGGTTGACCGACATTATTGCACCAAGTGCGGGGTGACGAAGATGACGAGTTCAGTCTTCTGCTTCGCGCTGATAGTGCTGGTGAAGAGTTTACCCAGGTAGGGAATGTCGCTGATCAGTGGCACCTTGTTTTCGTTTTTCGCGGTCGTGGTCTGGATCAGGCCACCCATGACGATGGTGGTGCCGTCGCGCACCCGCACCAGGGAGGAGGCTTGTTTGGTGTTCAGCACCGGCGCGGTGGCGGTTCCGCTGGGCGATGGCTGAA
Source organism: uncultured Verrucomicrobiota bacterium (assembly GCA_903847485.1). Taxonomy (GTDB): domain Bacteria; phylum Verrucomicrobiota; class Verrucomicrobiia; order Limisphaerales; family JAJXZI01; genus CAINDV01. Next base: position 1,541 of record CAINDV010000010.1, on the reverse strand, counting down.
TCTTATCGAGGCTGGTCAGCACCGGCGAGATGTCCAAGGAAATCCAGCCGTCGGCCGAAATCTGCGGGGTCAGGTAAAGGATGGTGCCCACGGTGACGGAGCTGACGATGTCGCTCTCCTGTGTCTGGGTTGAGTCCCCGCCCGTCGGAATTATGGTGGAGGTGGTTGAAAAAAAAGGCTGTTCGACGCCGACCTTGATCATCGCAGTCTGGTTGTTGAGCGCGCGAATGCGCGGCTTGGAGATGACTTCCACTTTGCCCTGCGCTTCCATCGCTCGAACAATGACGGCGGTGTTCTCGTTCTTGAAAACCATGCCAATCGTCGAGGCTGCCTTCTTGAATGGACCCGCACCCTCAGGCAGGCCTGTCACGGGATCTGTGAACGCAGCGGCTGCGCCAGCAGATGGCACAGCGCCATATAGCGCGGCTCCGGCAGCAGTCTTGGTGAGGCGGATCCAGTCAATTCCGAACTGAGACTGGTTGTTTAGGGTCACATCGTAAAGCTCGACCTCAATCTCAACCTGGCGATTGATGTTGGTGCCGATGGTACTTAGGTAGCGCTCCACACGCTTGAGGGCGGAGGGGCGGGCGTTCACCTCTAGGATGCAGGCCGTTTTGTTGATGGTGACGTTGCCTTTGGAAGAGCCGAGGATCTCTTTCACTTCCTTCTCGATGTCAGTCCAGAAATCAATGGTGTTTTCGGCACCCAGGTTGATCGAGGAGCCGCCGCTGCCGCCGCTGCCCCCACCGCCGCCCATGCCGCCCCCGCCGCCGCTGCCCCCACCGCCACCCCCGCTGCTACCACCGCCACCGGAGCCGCCGCCGGAGCCGCCACCGGAGCCGCCGGACGTCGCGGAATTCAGGGTGGCCGAGCTTTGGCCGCTGCTCTTGCGGGACAGTCTCAGATAGTCCACCACGAAAATGCGGGTCTCGGTGTTGCGGACGCGAATCAGACCGGACTCCTCGGCCCAGACGCAATCACTGGCCTCCAATATCGCCCGCATCATCTGCTCCAGCGGCAGGTTGCGGACATCCAGTGTGATCAGGCCGGCCACGTCGTTATCCGGCACGATGTTGAGTTTGTTTTGCCGGGCAAAGGTGGCCAGCGCGGTCTTCAGGTCCAGGTTTTCCGCGCGGAAGTCATAGACCTGTTTGCCCTGCGTGTGAATGCCGAGGCTGTCGGAGTTAGTGGCCGAAACTGTGGTTACCGGCGTTACCGGCGTTACCGGCGCGGCCTCCGCGGTGGGTGCGGGCGCGGTCACCGGCGGCGTTGTCTCGGTCGGAGCGAGCGGAGCGATCGGAGCGGTGGGCAGCTCATTAGTGGCGGGCGCGGAGTTAGTCGCCGGCGGCATTTCCGGCCAGACGGGACCCTTGGCCGCGAGTGCAGTAGAACCCGTCACGGTAAGCAGTCCCAGCACGGCCAGCAGCCCGCCTCGGCACCAACCGACTACTCTTTGCCAGACCGTAGGACAGGCGTCGCGCCTGTCGCCATCTTCAATCTTATCCCTTAGAGCCTGTTTGAAAATGCCGACCGTGGTAGGG
>CAINDV010000009.1 GCA_903847485.1 uncultured Verrucomicrobiota bacterium | reverse complement strand
CGGCAAACCACCGCTGGCAGGCGGCGAACATCTCCGGCCGATGCTTCTGCAAGCCTTCCGTCACCGTCACGAAGGACCAGGTGAACATGCCCGCATTCCACCGGTAATGGCCGCTGTTCACGTATTCCACGGCTTTCTCCACGCTGGGCTTCTCGACGAAGCGCTCGGCTTTGAAGAACGTCGTCTTGTAAGGCTTCGCGCCCTGCGGAGCGGGCAGCGGCGGGCCGACGTGGATGTAGCCGTAGCCGGTGGACGGCTCGTTGGGCTTGATGCCAATGGTGACGATGGCCTGCCCGCGGCTGGCGAGGTCGAAGGAATCGCTGAGCACCTGCTGAAACTTCTTCTCCTCCGGGATGACGTGATCCGCCGGCAGGACGGCCATAACTCCGGTGGTCGAACGCGCGCCTACGAGCGCCGCGCCGAGGGTGACGGCGGCGCAGGTGTCGCGCCCGACTGGCTCGGCCACGACGTTGTGCTTCGGGAGCTTGGGCAGTTGCTTGCGCACCTCCGGGGCCTGCACTTCGTTGGTGATGACGAAGACGTTCTCCGCCGGCACGAGCGGCAGGACGCGGTCCACGGCTTGTTGGAGGAAGGAGCGGTCGCCGAGCAGCTTGATGAGCTGCTTGGGAGTCTTCTCCCGGCTGACGGGCCAGAAGCGCTCGCCGCGCCCACCGGCCATGATGATGACGAAACGGTCTGAGTCGGTTTTGGTTTTCATAAGAGTCTTTTCAATTCGCAATCTAACAGCGCATGTTGAAAAAGATTAAGCGGAACGGAAAAGCTTCTTCTTCGCTAAGATGTGTGAATCCTTCTTTTCACTTCATTGCTCGCTCGGAAAACTCTTGGATTCTGGCTTAAACGGGTGTGTTGAACGCCCATAGTGTAGGCCTCAAAACAGGCCGCACAGAATCTCCGAGTAGAATCTGCGGCGGGAAAAACCTTTACTGTCACTTGCCTCACGGCTTCGTTTTCGCAGAACTGGTTGTCGCAAAAAGTCATTTTCATTTCATCCCTGGGCAAAAATCGCTTTGAGCAATTCTTCTAGCATCTCCGTACGTGTTCTTCGGCTTGCTAAGTCCGAGGCCGAGCGTTCGACGGCATTTGCATACCTCGCAACCGAATTACTGAGGCGTTTTCGCCCAGGCACGTTCGTGGTTACGGCAACATCGACATCTGAGCCAAATTCCAACAGGATATCGTGCGCCTTATTCCGTTTCTCAGCTGTTACCGGTAGCCGGGCGACATGTGCCCCAAAGACTAAGAACAAAGTGTAAAAGTCTGATTTCTTTCGCCAGCGCGTGGTCCTTAAATTTGGAAGGATTTGTGCGAGTTCGCCTAAAACCTTCAAAAACACGTCCTCAACATTCGCCGCCTCATCGAATTTAGTCTCGTAGAGTTGATACGTCTTTTCGAGATTCGCCTTTTTATTTTGGGGGCCATGCAGAAACGCCAAAGTTATCTCGCTGATGAACTCAATATCAAGCATTCGTCTCACATCGTTTGCGGTGAACACCCCAAGTCCCTCCCACATATCGAAATCAGCGATCTTTTCCATTGTCTTGATGAACGGTCCCCAGTATGTCGCATGTCGAAGCTCCTGCGCATTCAAGGCCACGACATTGCGATTTAGGCGACGAAAAATTCCGCGAAGAACTTCGTCGTCAACCGGAGGCAGATTTCTAACAACGAACTTATACCCGTAAATTCGCTTTTTGTCGTCCGAAGAAAGGTCTTCGAACTTCATTTCTCCCCATTCCGGGGAATCCTCGCCATTGATTTCAAACTTACCCTCAAGGAATTCCAGGCAAGCCCGTGCCCGCTGCTGACCGTCAACAATGACGTGCTTCTCTTTGCCGTGTTCATCAACTTCCTGCTGCATGTAGATCTCAGGGATCGGAAATCCGTGTAAAATTGTGTCAATGAGATAGCTCTTTTGAGAATCAGTCCAGACAGGATTCCGCTGAAAGGGTGGTTTCATCTCCAGGTTTCCAGCGTCGTGGATTTGTTTGAGCCACGCGACCGATTGCTGCGTTGAGTTGAGAAATCTTGTACTCATATCGTTAGATGTTATTCCGGCAATTCTTGCAATTGAATTTAGCGACTTACTTGCGTATTCCATCTAGTTCGTTTTCTGAAGGAGTTGACGTCTAAGTTTTCCGAGACCATTCAAGTGGTAACCAACGAATGAAAAGGAATCCCGGTAGAGGCGAAATTTGATGTCGCGTCCGCGCATCGGGTCTTCGCTTGAGAGTTGAATGGCAGCCCGCGTCCATTCTTTCCCGAAGGGAAGCGCCGAAAGCAGTTTGTCAGTGGCAAACATTCCCCAGTAAACATGACTTTCCCGATGTTCTTGTAAGGCCGCTTGTCCGGCAGGGTCAAGTCGGTATTTTCCTGCCCCAATATCGCGCACCGCCCGCCACGCAATTTCGAAGTGGTATCCCGAGATCACAGCGATATCAACGTCTGATTTGGCATCAAACAACTTGAAGTTCTTGTTCGGATTGAAGCTCACATAAGTGCATGCGCTTCCGATTACATAAACCGAACATGGGTCAACGGAGAGTAAATTCGCGACGCGGACTTTCCATTTGGTACAACTGGAGGGATCCGGAAAAATTACCGGAACCGCATCGAAAAGCCGCATGGCAGCGAAATTCTCTACGCACTGCTCCCTAAGATCCGAAAGCAGCTGAGAACGAAAATCTCCTCCCTTTGCTGAACTCTCGCTCGTGAGGGAAAATCTCATTGCCGGCACCATATATCCCAGTCTCCTTTCCAGAGAGAACGTAGTTCAGTCGCCCAAGCAAGTATATGGAACGGGGCCGCCATTCTGCAATTTATCCGCATGGAACCCTTCTTCGATTCGCAGGTAACCAACTGGCGCCAGTCCAACCGATGCTCAAAGACCTCCCGATACTTGTTTTCCAATCGGACCCGCTCTTGCTGGGCAGGGCTTCTCGTATCGATAGGCAGGAGTGGTACTCTCTGCCGGCTGACAAGGGTGGGAAACCCTACGAGTGAAAGCTGCGTTTCGTCTTTCAGCAGCATCGCTCCACACGGCTTTTCCCTGGATTTGGGATTTGCTTTCATGCGGACTTGGCCATCTCGTCGAGTGCTGTTTCTCTGACCTCCAGCCTCTAGCAATTCGTCGTCTTTTTGGATCAGGAAGATTCCCGTACTCATGATGCCTGTGGCTTCATTGCCACTGCCAGCGGTTCCTTCTGGCTCACCAGCCAGAATCCCTCGCCGCGCCTGCCGACTTTGATGATGACTATACTCATGCGGTTCGTGATGGAGCTGAACAGTTTCTTGCAACGCACCGAGGAATGGCCTGGCGGACTGCAAGTGCGGCAATCCTGATCTTCAAGGCTTCGCCTCGCACGTCCCACAACTGGCGTAAAGCATTTCGTCTGACTGACGCAGGCGCAAGGTTTTTCCTCAGCCGAGCCGATCTTCCGACCAGCCGCCGCAGTGGCTTTGCGTGCCCAGTCTTTCCCTCTTCTTGCATTGGCCTCTCCGTTCCACTCTACTCGTCCAATGTCCAAACGCACTTCTAACCGGCCGCCGGTCCCCACTGTCGCGCCTGCCACATGGCAGGCCCTGCTCGCGGCGGCTGATTCCTTCAGCACCCTTGCGCCCTGGACCTGGATGTCCGACTCCAAACCGCTCGGCTTGCGCGATCCTGTCACCGGCGGGCGACTGCTGTGCTCGATCCTGGGGGGACTGCGGACGGTCTTTGCGCTGCTGGTGTTTCGGCGGGATACTGGCCACCGATGGATTCTCAACATGGTCTTGAACGACGACAATTCCGACGAGTTTCAAGATCTGGACGCGGGGCTCGAGCAAGATTGCCTGAAGGTGGGATTTACGCCCAAGAGCGAACTGACAAAGGAAGACCGCGCCGTGCTGGCCACTGCCGGTTTCACGCCCGCGGCGAAGCGCGGCCCCGTATGGCCGGCGTTTCGGAGTCTCGTGCCGGGCGGCTATCCCTGGTATCTGACGCCAGCGGAGGCTGACACGCTGCTCTTCGTCCTGCCTCGCGTCGCAGCGTTTGCCGCGCTCTGTCGGAACACGCCGGAGTTGGGCGAGAACCTCGCCAGCGACGGAGTGCCGTTCCTGTCGGTGGATTTCGATCCCGCCGGCCGCTCGTTGCGCATTGAGGATCTCGACTGGCAGCCACCCATCCCGCCGCCGGAATTGCCGCCGCCGCTGGCGATGCTCCCGGAAGCCACGCTGGCCAGCTTGCTTCGCCTGCCGCAGGCACCGGGTTGCCACCTGGAAATGGACTTGTTCTATGCGCCGATGGCCGTCAGCGGGGAAGAGCGGCCTCGTTTTCCGAAAACCGCCATGGCGGTGGACCGCGAAACGAACCTCATCGGCGGTTTGCGCATGGCCGAGAGCAACGATCCGGAGGCCGTCGCGGCGGTGGGCGAAGTGCTGGCGAGCACGCTCCAGCAGATGGCGCGTCGGCCCGAAACCATCCATGTGCAGCGTCCCCGCCTCGCGCGGATGCTCGCGCCCCTGGCGGCACAACTGAGGATTTCCATCGAACGGGATGAGAGGTTGCCCGCACTGAGCGAAGCGCGCGATGCCGTGATGGGAAGGTTTCAACGCTGAACCGAAGCGGTTCGACTCAACTGTATCTGTCAACGCGCTGGGAACGATCCCTCACCCGGTGGGAGAACAGAGGGCCAAAACGAGAACCGCTTTGTAGGAAAGGCTTTCCTTCCCAGCGTCGCTGCGCTACACCGCTGGCAACAAAGCTTTCATCCGATGAAATCCAACCAAAGTCGCCGGAGCTTCTTCAAGAAATCCATGGCTGTCACCATGGCCGCTCCGCTCGTCACCAGCCTCGAAGAGTATGCGCTCACCGCCCAGGAGGCGCCCCAACCCACCCGTCCAGTGCCGGCCGTCAAGGCCACGTTGCCGACCGGCACCATCGGCAAGGTCAAGATCAGCCGCCTCATCTGCGGTGGCAACCTCATCAGCGGCTACGCCCACAGCCGCGACCTGATCTACGTCTCCAAGCTGCTCAAATCGTACTTCACCGAGGAGAAAATCATGGAGACATGGGCCTTGAGCGAAGCGCACGGCGTCAACACGATGATCTTCAACCCCAGCGACCGCCGGGCGCTGGCAATTTATCGGAAATACCGCGCGCAAGGCGGCAAGATCCAGTGCCTCGCCCAGCTTGACTCGCCCAAGAGCCACTTCACCACCGCGATCAACGAAGCCGCGGACGCCGGCGTCGTAGGCGCGCTGCTGGTGGGAAACCTCGGTGACGCTTGGACTCGCGATGGAGACATGGACAGCATCGGGAAGTTTGTGGAGTTGGTGAAAGCTCAAGGCCTTATCGCCGGAGTGGCCGGGCATGAATTACGCACCCCCGTGGCAGTGGAAAGGGCCGGCATCAAACCGGATTTCTACATGAAGACGCTCCACAGCACCAACTATTGGTCCGCCCGGAAACCGGACCAACTGAAGGAGGTCATTGATAACTACGGCATTGATAACTATTGGTGCCTGGACCCCGAGGGCACCATCCGCTTCTTCTCCGAACTGGAGCGGCCCTGGATCGCCTACAAAGTGCTGGCCGCCGGGGCCATCCAGCCGGAGGCCGGCTTGAAGCACGCCTTCGCCAACGGCGCGGATTTTTGCGTAGTGGGCATGTTTGACTTCCAGATCGAGGAAGACGTGGCCACCGCCAACCGAGTGCTCGCAGAAACCAGGAACCGCGAACGGTCCTGGGTGGCGTGAAGCGACCGCGGGCGGCAGAAACCCGGACCGACGCCGAACCGATTCTTTCATCGTCCGACTGCCGATATTGGTCCATTCCCGCCGGACGGTCTCATCCGGCTTCAGCGGCAAAACCCTCCAGCCACCCCCAAGGAGCAAGCAAGCAGCAATTCCCTGGCAGTCGGCTTCACTGGATGACGCGAAAGAATCTCTGGGCGTAGGTGCTGAGGACAGGGTACGGACTGGTCGCGTTCGATACGCTCTCCCAAGGGCCGCTAACTTCGGTTGCGGTTTGAAGCTGCCCAGGGCCGTCCCAAGTGATCACCAAGCTGGTTGGGCTGCGGTTTACCTCAAGCCTGGTGCGGACTGTGGTCGATGTGTCGGCTGTGGTGGGAGCATCCTCCACCTGACCGAAGCTATCTGTGGCGCGGCTGTAGAAACTGTAGGTGTGGCCACGGCGGCCGGAGAACCCGGCAGAGACTTCCGCAGTGTGACTCTGAAACTCCGAGAACGGCCCTCCGTCTTCGGAGACGTAGATGGTGTAGTTTTGAGCCGGCATCTCGGATTCCCAGTCGTCCCACTCTACGGTGAAGTCCGGCAAGTCTTGCGCGGCGGATAACGGCCGGACACGGCTTTGCACCGCCCCGCTGCCCACAGTAAAGACCTGCACCGCCGGTTCGGCCGTGCAATCTCCCAGGCTGGCGCGAAGGATGACGCGCTGGACGCCGGGCGGAAACACTACGCCACTTGGGTTCGGGCCGATCGCGGTGGCCGGCAAGGATCCTGAGCCGAAGTCCCACTGCAAATCCACGCCCGGCGTGGCCCCGGTATAAGTGAAGTCACGAGCCACGGGATTGGCCGGGTTGGCTGCGTTGACGGTGAAACTGGCAGCCGGCATGGGATCCTCGGTGAGCGTATTCACGGTGGTGGCGGTCACGACGGCCGGGTTTAAGTCGAAGTAGATTTGGGCCGTGTTGTAGATCGGAGTCCAGAGTGCCGCGTCCAACCGGGGACGCACTTGGAAACGCACGAAGCCGTGGCCCGCCTCTCCGCCGCCGCCGCGCGGCGCCCGCTCACGCAACAGGAACAGGACCGCCTCATGCGCCACCTCGCCATGATGCGCATGGTCTGCGACACCCCTTACATCCTCGACCCGGAGGTGCGCGACTGTGCTTGTTTCGAAACAATGGACAGTGAAATCGGGATATTTGGTTAATTATCTATGAGTTCGAATGCGGTTGGGGACAGGAAATCAAGGGTGCGGTGCAGGCGTTCGCGATTATAGAACGCTTCGATGTAGTCGAAGATGGCGGCCCGCGCCTCAGG
>CAINDV010000008.1 GCA_903847485.1 uncultured Verrucomicrobiota bacterium | reverse complement strand
CTCAAGGGTCTATGAATCTAGCAAGACTATGCCGGGTGGAATGAACGCTGCCCACTTACAAGAGCCAGTGCCAGCAAGGTCGCCAACGCTAACGAACCGTTCCACCCGGCATATTCCGGCACCCGGCATACTGTGGCTTTCCGTGGGTTGCCACCCACGGCTATTCACGTTGAAACCCTTCGGGTTTCGGCTCCGCTTGCGCCGAAGCTGCAAGAAAGTGAGATGCGCCCTCGATGAGTTCGGCCTGAATAGTTGCCTTTCTTTTTTCCGCGCCTCATGGTTGACTAACCAATCGCGGCGCGGCGCAGTTATCGTCGCCCGCTTTTACCCATGAACAAGACCCGGATTCTCATTGCTGAAGACGAAGGCGTCGTCGCCCACGACCTCCAACTGCAATTGGAGGAGTTGGGCTATGAGTTGGTCGCGGACACGGTGAGCGGCGAGCAGGCCATCCAGCTCGCCGGAGAACTGCGCCCCGACTTGGTGTTGATGGATGTTCACCTGGCGGGAGCAGTGGACGGCGTGGCCGCCGCGCTGGCCATCCGCGAACAGTTCGCCTTGCCGGTGGTGTTCCTGACCGCGTTTGCGGGGGACACGACGCTGGAGCGCGCCAAGGTCGCCGAGCCGTTTGGCTACCTCATCAAGCCGATTGACGAGCGGGAACTGCGCGCGGTCATCGAGATGGCGCTCTACAAGCACCAGGCCGAACGCCAGTTGCGCCAGAGTTATGAGGAGCAGGCGGCCATCCTCCGCACCGCCTTGGATGGGTTCTGGATAGTGGATGCCCAAGGCCGGATTCTGAACGTGAACGACGCCGCGTGCCGGATGAGTGGCTACGCGCGCGAAGAGTTGCTGCGGATGACGATTGCCGACCTGGACGCCGACGATTCACCGGCGGAGGTCGCCGCCAAAATGGCGGTGATTATCCAAGCCGGCGGCGCCTGTTTTGAGCGCCGCCACCGCTGCAAAGACGGGCACCTCATCGAGGTCGAGGTCAGTGTCAACTATCTGCCGGGGAACGGCGGGCGGCACTTCGCGTTTCTGCGCGACATCACCGGGCGCAAACTGGCGGAGGCGGCGGTGCAAGAGAGTGAACTGCGCTTCCGCACCTTGCTCCAGAGCTGCCTCTCGGTGGCGGTGCAGGGTTATGGGCCAGATGGCACCACCCATTACTGGAACGTCGGCTCCGAGCGGCTCTATGGCTACACCGCCTCCGAGGCCATCGGACAGAACTTGCTGGATCTTATTATCCCTCCCGAAATGCGGGCCGAGGTGGCGCAGGCGGTCCCGCAAATGTTGGCGGCCGGGCAACCACTGCCGCCGGGAGAACTCACCCTCCGGCGCAAGGATGGCTCGCCGGTCACGGTCTTCTCCAGCCATGTCGTCGTGCAGGTGCCGGGGCGGGCGACGGAGTTGTTCTGCATTGATATTGATCTGACCGACCGCCGGCGGGCGGAGCAAGCGGTGCGGGAAAGCCAGGTGGACCTGTGCCGCGCCCAGGCGGTGGCTCACATCGGCAGTTGGAAGTCCGATTTGCAGCGCCATGAAATCGAGTGGTCTGACGAGACTTACCGCATCTTCGAAATTCCGGTCGGCACGCGGGTGACGCCTGAGGTGTTCTTTGCCTGCGTTCACCCGCAAGATCTGGGGCTGGTGGATGCGCTGGGACCGCAGGCCCGGCCTGGCGAATTCTTCGAGTTTCGCATCGTCGTGGGAGGGCGGGTCAAGTGGGTCCGGGAGCGTGCCGAGTTGCAATTCGATCCGGACGGCGTGCCGCGGGGCGTGTTTGGCACCGTGCAGGACATCACCGAACGCCGGCGGGCGGAAGAGGCAGTGGCGGAAGCGGAGCGTTTCGCCACCGCCACGATTGACGCCCTCAGCGCCCATCTCTGTGTCTTGGATGAGACCGGCACCATTCTGGCCACGAACCATGCCTGGGATAGCTTCGCGGCGACCAATCCGCCGCCTTCTCAGAAAGTCTGCGCCGGCACCAACTATCTGGAGATCTGCACGGCGGTGAGCGGACCTGAAGTCCCGGATGCCACCGCCTTCGCGGCGGGCCTTCGCGCGGTGCTCAGCGGCAAACGCGAAGAGTTCGCGCTGGAGTATCCCTGCCACGCGCCGACGGAGCAGCGGTGGTTTGTCGGTCGGGTGACGCGCTTTGCCGGGCCGGGACCGGTGCGGGTGGTGGTCACGCACGAGAATATCACCGAGCGCAAGCTGGCGGAGCTGAAACTCGCGGAGCGACTCTCCGAACTGAAGCGCTGGGAGGCCGTGATGCTCGGGCGCGAGGGCCGCAACATGGAGTTGAAACGCGAGGTCAACGACCTGCTTCGCCGCCTGGGCGAGCCGATCCGCTACCAAAGCCAGGCGTGAGCGGGCGGAGGACCGCGGCGGCGCTTGCCCGGCGAGGGCACCGGGCCTACCGGACTCTTGATCGGGTCGGGTGCCGGGGATTGCGACCCGGCACTCTCCCACACCACCGGACGTGCGGTTTTCCGCATCCGGCGGTTGAACGCAGCGGCCCTTTACACGGTGGCCGCAAGGTCGGACGGCCTCACCAACCCCCAGCGCCGCAACACCGCGTTGCTCAACGCCGTCTGCAAGGTCGGACTGGCCGCCATCCGCCACGCCCCCCCCCCGGCCACTGTGCGCCACCTTCGCCAGGCGCTCGCTCAGTCCCAGTTGGCGCAGCTTCCGCCGCCGGCCTCGCCAGTCGTGCCACCGTTCCCAAAAGCATTTCCGAATGTGGCGTCGTATCCAGCCTTCCAGTCCAAAGACGTTCCGGCGGCGCTCGGCCAGGCCATAGCAGGCCCACCAACCGCGCACGTAAGCACGCCAGCGGTCCCGCAGTTCGCCACTGCTTAGACTCTGGCAGCTTCGCCATAGTTCCCGGACTTTCTGCGCGAACCGTTCCATACTCTGGGGGGGCGACTTCGATCTCCCCTTGCGGGTGGATCGTGAACCCAAGGAACTTGCGTTCCCAGGGCCGCCCCACCCCGCTCTTGGTCGCGTTGACTTCCAGACGCAGGTGTTTCTGAATCCAGGTCGTGATACTCTCCACCACCCGTTCCGCCGCGCGGGGACGGCGCACCTAAATGTTGCCGTCGTCCGCCTAGCGGCAGAAGGCCAGGCCGCGCCGGATCAGTTCTTGATCCAGCGCATCCAGATAAATGTTGGCCAACAGCGGCGAGAGCGGCCCGCCTTGCGGCGTGCCTTCGTCGCTGGGTTGCACCACCCCTTCGATCATCACACCTGCTCGCAGGTATTGCCCAATGAGTCGCAGCACCCGTTGGTCACGCATCGTTTTACCAATGCGCGTCCTCAGGAGGTCATGGTTTACGTGGTCGAAGAACTTCGTGATGGCCATGGCCACCACCCAGTTCTGGCCACTTTGGGCGTAGGTTTGCGCGGCGCGCACCGCGTCGTGGGCACTCCGTCCCGGTCGAAACCCGTAGCTGTGGGGACTGAAGGTGGGGTCGAAAATGGGTTGCCGCGCCTGCAAGAGCATTTGCTGTAGCCATCGGTCGAGCACCGTCGGTATCCCCAACAGACGGGTCCCGCCGTTGGGCTTGGGGATTTCCACCCGCCGCACCGGGCTGGGCACCTACGTCCCGGCCAGGAGTTCGGCGCGAAGGGTGTCCCAGTGCTGGCGCATGTGGTCGCGCAGTTGTGTCGTGGTCATCCGATCAATCCTCGGCGCGTCTCTGGTGCGTGTGACCGCCAGCCAGGCGTTGGCCGCATTGTCTCGACTGACCACTTGTTCCATCAGGTCTTCGTGCATTGCTTTCTGTAGTGAGTCCCGCAAACGGGTCCGGCTCGCCGCGTCGCTCCCGGTGCTTGCGGTGGCTTCTCCGCCGGGGCACCGGTTCTGCCAGACCAGGGTGGTGACCGTAGTTGTCGCGCCCCGCTGTTTCGGACGGCTTCGTGCCGCGCTCGTTCAGGTTCTCATTGAGTTTTGCGCTTTCGTTCTTTGGCCCTTCGCGGTTCCCGGCTTTCGCCGGGCGTCGTCGCTACTATGGCCGCTGCTGACTTCCCGCCGCCTCGCCGCGGCGGGCTCTCCCGGGGTCAGTGCCGCCCCTGTCCCTGCGCGCCGTCGGGCTCTACGTGCGCCGTTCCATGACGGTTGGGCTTCGCTCGTCCTCGTCTGCTCGCCCACGGTCGCCCGCCTCACTGCCCGTTCGTGTTCCTACGGTCGAAGGTTGGCCTCCGGCCCTTGCGCG
>CAINDV010000007.1 GCA_903847485.1 uncultured Verrucomicrobiota bacterium | reverse complement strand
GGGGCAGACCTGCCCCATTCCCACCACCCACACGGCCCTGATAATCTCAGCGCCGTATGTATCTCAAATGTCACAAGCGCCGCAAAGACGGCAAGGAGCACCGTTACTGGTCGCTCATGGAAAAACGTCGCGTCGCCGACGGGCGCAGCCTGGACCGGCCGCTGCTCTATCTGGGTGAAATCAATGACGCCCAGCAGGCGGCTTGGACGCGCACCATCGCCGCTTTCGATCCCGTCACGCAACGCCCGCAAACCCTCGCCCTCTTTCCCGCCGACCGCCCGCTCCCTGAGTACGCCGCCGCCTTCGGCGTGCCGGTGCGCCTGAGTGAGTTCCGTCTCCAGCGCCCGCGTCAGTGGGGTGCCTGCTGGCTGGCCCTCCAGCTCTGGGACCTGCTCCAACTCGGCGAGTTCTGGCGGCCGCGTTTGCCCGACAGTCGGGAAGGCACTTCTTGGTATCACCTCCTGCAAGTGCTCACCGTCTATCGCCTGATTGATCCCGGCAGCGAATGGCGCCTGCATCGCGATTGGTTCCTCGGCACCGCCCTGGGCGACTTGCTCGACGAGGACTTCGCCCTGGTCGCCAAGGACAATCCCTATCGCTGCCTGGACCGGTTGCTGGCGCACCAGACCGAGCTCTTCACCTTCTTGCAGGCGCGCTGGAAAGATCTCTTCGGCGCCACCTTTGACGTGCTGCTCTACGATCTGACCAGCACTTACTTTGAGAGCAGTCCGCCTTTTCCCGACGGCGACCCGCGCCGCTACGGTTACAGTCGCGATCATCGGCCCGACTGCGTGCAAGTGGTCATCGCCCTGGTCGTCACGCCCGAGGGTTTTCCGCTGGCCTACGAAGTGATGGCCGGCAACACCGCCGACTCCACCACGCTGCGCGCCTTCCTGGCGAAGATCGAAAAACAATACGGGAAGGCCCGCCGCTTCTGGGTCATGGATCGCGGCATCCCCACCGAGGAAGTGCTGGCCGAAATGCGGCAAAGCGACCCGCCCATCCGGTATGTGGTCGGCACCCCCAAGGCCCGCCTCTCCGCCTTCGAAGCCCAACTCACCGACTGCTCCTGGCAACAAGCCCGCCCCGCCGTGCAAGTCAAACTCCTGCCGCACGAAGGCGAACTCTACGTGCTGGTCCAGAGCCAGGACCGCATCCACAAAGAGCGCGCCATGCGCCGGCGAAGATTCAAAGCCCTCTGGGCGCGCCGGCGCGCACTCCAAACCCAGCGGCCCAGTTACGAAGCGCTCCTGCTCAAACTCGGCGCCGCCAAAGCCCAAGCCGGCCGCGTCTGGTCCCTGGTCACGGTGACGCTGCCCGCCCCGCCCACTACGAAAAAGGCCCGCACGCGCCGCGCTGACTTCACCTGCGCGCTGAACCGGGAGGCGTTGCGCGCCGTGCGGCGCCGCGAAGGCCGTTACCTGCTGCGGACCAACCTCACCGCAACCAACCCGGCCCAAGTGTGGGAGTTCTATTTGCAGTTGGTTGAAGTGGAAGCCGCCTTCAAGAACCTCAAAGGCGACCTGGCCCTGCGGCCCATTTACCACCAGCGGGAGGACCGGATCAAGGCCCACATCTTCGTGGCCTTTCTGGCTTACTGCCTGCATGTGACGCTGCGGGCCAAGCTGCGTGAGAAGGCACCGGGCCTGACGCCGCGGGCGTTGCTGGAGAAGTTCGCCCGCATGCAGATGCTCGACGTGCATTTCCCCACCACCGACGAGCGGGAACTGATTTTCACCCGCTACACGCAACGGGAAGAGGACCAGCAACTCCTGCTGGAGCAACTGGGCTGGCGTTTGCCGGCGCAGCCCCCGCCGC
>CAINDV010000006.1 GCA_903847485.1 uncultured Verrucomicrobiota bacterium | reverse complement strand
GCCAGCTCATCGAGCGGGCGTTTGTCATTGATTGGCCCAACAGCGAGGACGTGAGCCAGCGGCTCAAGACGGCGGAGTTTGGCTATCGCTCGGTGCACTACATCGTGCAGGTCCAGGCGGAGCGGCTGGCGGAGGCGGGTTGCCGGACGCCGGTGCCGCCGGCCTTGCGGGGGTTCGCGCCGGAGGTGCTGGGCAGCCACGCCGCCGGCATTCCGCTCAAGGCGGAGATACAAGTCCGCACGCTGCTGGAGCACGCTTCGTCGGGCCTGGGGCACGATTCGATCTACAAGACCGAGCTGAAGGTGCCGGCCCGCATCCAGCGCCAATACGCCGCGCTGGCCGCCGTGCTGGAAGGCGCGGATCGCGAGATCGAGCGTGTGCTGGCGGCGCTGGGGGATTTGCGGTCGAACTTCGGCGCCTGGCACGAGCGGGACGAGGTGGAACGGGAGATCGCCCATGCGCGCGTGTTGCTGAGTCTGCCAGAGTCGGCCATGCCCAAGGCGGAGAAAATCGCCGTGGCCGTGCGCGCGGCGCAGCTCGCGCTGGCCATCGGGCAGCATGACCAGGCGGTCGCGGTGTTGACTGAATTCAAGGACGAGCAGGAGGCGAAGGTGCTTCGCGTGTTGGGCCAGGCCTTGGTGGAATGGCACTGGCCGACGCCGGAGGATGAAGGTTTTGCCGCTGGTCAGGAACACTTGCGCATCGCTGCCGCGCTGGCTTCGGGCGACGCCGAGACGCTCAGCCTGTTGGCCGAATGTGCGGCGCACGCCGGCGACGACGTGGAGGCGCGGGAGCTATTCGCCGAGGCCGTCACGGCGGATGGGGGCGAGCCGCTGACGCTGGTGCGCTATCTGGAGTTCGAGGCTGCCCGCCTGGCCAGTGTCATTCCGTTGCACATGGCCACGCCAATGATCCGCGCCGCGCTGGCCCGCGCCGAGCATCAGATCGAGAGCCGCGCGAACCTCGCCTCCGCGTGGTCGGCGATGGCCGTGGGGCGCTTGTTCCTCCGCGAGCCGTTCGCCGCGTTGCACGCCCTGGCGCAGGTGGCCCGGCTGTGCGGCCAATGCGAGGTGACGCCCAGTGCCACCGGGTCGCATCCCTGTCCCTGCGCGGCGGGTCGGGCCTTGCTGCGCTTGCGCGAAACCGTCCGCCGCCTGCGCGGCATTCGCGAGAAGCTAGATGGCTTCGATTGGTTCGAGCGCTTTCTGCTGCTGGTGCTGGCGGTGCGTCTCCACGACCAACGCGCGGCGAAGGAGTTGGCCGGGCTGGCTTCCTGGAGGCGCGGCGGGGCGAAGGGTGCTTTGCCGCACTTCATCAAGGAACGGCGCGTCGTCATGCTGGCCGGCGGCTGTGGTCCGGAGGTGCAGCCGTACATGGAGAAGTTCGGCAAGCAATTGCTCCGCGCCTGCGAACGGCTGGACTTCGATCTCATCAGCGGCGGGACGCGCTCCGGCATCAGCGGCGTGGCCGGTGACGTGGCGGCGGCGGCGGGCGGGCGGATTCGCGCGTTCGGCTACCTGCCGAGCCATCTGCCGCGGGGAGTTCAAGAGGACGCCGAGCGCTTCGGCCAACGCTTCAGCGCGTCGGACACGAAGGACTTCACCCCGCTCGACCCGCTCCAGGCGTGGACGGACCTCATCGCTGCCGGCATCGCGCCCGCCGAGGTGCGCCTGCTCTGCTACGCGCCTGGGAACATCGCCCGCGCCGAGTGCGACTTCGCCCTGACGCTGGGCGCGCGGGTGGGCCTGGTGATGGACGCCACTCTGCCCAAGAACCGGCGCTTCGACGCCGCCGACTGGGAAGGCTGCTCCACGCTGCTGCTCCTGCCGAACGACGCCATGACCTTCCGCGCCTTCCTGCAAATTGACCAGCAGCCGCTCAGCGAAACAGACAAGCAGCGGCTCAAACCCGCCGCCGAGATGGCCCACGCCGATTACGTGAAATCCGCCGCGCCCAAGGACGCCTCGCTCCAGCCGTGGGACAAGCTCAGCGAGTCGCTCCAGATCTCGAACTACTGCCAGGTGGCGTATTGGGAGAAGACCCTGCGCGACTACGGCCTGGGCGTCCGCCCGCTGACCGGCGCCGACCAGGCTCACCCGCCGCTGGTCATGGCCGACGTGCTGCCCAAGCAGGCCGGCCGCGATCCCATCGCCGCGCTGGCGGAACTGGAACACGGCCGCTGGAACGTCGAGCGCCTGAGCTTCGGCTGGCGTTATGCCCCTGAGAAAGACGTGGCGAACAAGCTGTCCCCTTACCTGATCCCCTGGGCCGACGTCCCGCCTGAAATCCAGAAGTTCGACCTCGACGCCATCGCCAGTCTGCCGGAGAAACTCCGCCAAGCCGGCTTGGAACTGTACCAACTGCCATGAGTAATTCCACATCCACCGAAACTGCTCCCACCCGCGTCTTCCTCTCTTACGCCCGCGGTGATGATGAGCCGTTCGTGAAGCTCCTCCACGCCGACCTTGCAACGGCAGGCTTCACCGTCTGGTTTGACCGCGAATCGCTCATGTCGAAGGGGCTGACTTTCCACCAAGAGATCAAGGACGCCATCCGCACGGAGGTGGACCGAGTGGTTTACGTTGGTGGGCCGAAAGCCGCGCTTTCCGCCTACGTTCGGGAGGAATGGCAGTTCGCCTTGGAGTGTGACCACGTCGTCGTCACCCCGATCCTGCGGCTCGGCGATTACGAGCATGTGCCCGGCGAACTGAGCCTGCTGCACTGCGAGGATTTCCGGGGCGACGCGAACTACCCCGCCGCGCTCGCCAAGCTGATCGCCAGCCTGCGCCAGCCCAATCCCAAGCTCGGCGCGCTGTTCGCCGTGCCCAATCTCCCGCCCAACTTCCTCGGACGCCCCGAGCTAATGCGCCGGGTGCGCGACGCGTTGCTGGTGGACCTCCAGAAACCGCAGGTCATCACCGGGGCCGACGCCCGAGTGGGCATGCAAGGCATGGGAGGCATCGGCAAGTCAGTGCTCGCCGCCGCGCTCGCGCGCAACCGCCAGGTGCGCCAATCCTATCCCGACGGCGTGGTCTGGATCTCCGCCGGCCAAAAGCTCACCGACGATGACCTACTCAAGCGCCAGCGCGACTTGGCCCGGCACCTCGGCGGCGACGACACGTTCGCTTCGCTGGCACAGGGACAGGGCGTGCTCCGCCAGTTGCTCGCCGCCAAGGCCGTCCTGCTCGTGCTCGACGATGTCTGGCGGGCGGCCGATGCCCAGGCCTTCGACGTGCTCGGTCCGCGCTGCCGGATGCTCGTCACCACCCGCGACAAGGGCATTCTCGACGCCCTTCACGGTGAACTGGTGCCCGTCTCGCTCTTCACCGAACCAGAAGCCCTGCAATTGCTTGCCGATGTCGTCAACGTGGCGCCGGCCGCCCTGCCCGCCGAAGCCCACGAAGTGGCGCGCGAATGCGGACTCCTGCCGCTGGCCCTCGCCCTCTGCGGTGGCACGGCCCGGAAACGCGGCGGCGACTTCCATTCCGTGCTCGAACGCCTGCGCCGGGCGGACCTGGAGAAGATCGCCGACCGCGAGTCCATCAACGAACAGCACCGCAGCATCTGGCGCGCGATGCAGGCCAGTGTGGAAATGCTGCCGGACGACGAGCAGCAGCGCTTCGCCGAACTCTCCGTGTTCGCCACCGACCAGACCGTGCCCGAAGCCGCCGCCGGCAACGTTGCTGGTCGCCGCAAGCGGCGCGCCGGTACGAGCACAGAAGACGAGGCTTCGAGGCTTCGCGTTGCTTGACACAGGGGGGCAAGGGCGGGAATATGTGCTCGAAGTACACGAACTCAACTGGAATTATGGTCACTTTGCTGAACTGTCTTATGAGAACTTGTCGATTCAAAATGCTGCTGTCGGTGTTCGTCGTTGCCCTCACCCTGCTTGGCTGTGGGGAGAAGGCGACGAACAACGTTGATTCTGTAGCTGCTCCAAAGCCGAAGCTTTCCGCGGTAACATTGGCGGCTTCAAAGAAGCTCTGGACATCCGTCGCTTTGCTGGCCAAAGCACAAGGGTATTTCGATCAAGAGGGCCTGTCCGTGACGGTGAGCTATCAGGACGGTGGGCGGTACTGCATGGATGCGCTGATTTCGAAGTCCGCTGAATTTGCAACAGTTGTGGAGGTCAATGTTGCTTACCTCGGATACACGGGTAATGAAAATGTCTCTGTCGTCGGCTCTATTATTGAATCCACTAGTTGCGGTATCGTGGGACGCAAAAGTGCTGGCATCGAGAAACCTGAAGATCTCAAAGGCAAAGTCCTTGCCTTGAGTCCGGGCACCGGCTCTGAACTCTTCGCATACAAATTCTTGGAGTCGCATGGCCTAGCCCGCAGCGATGTTCAATTGCGCAAACTCCAACCCAAGGCCATCCAAGGGGCAATAATCGCGAAGGAGATTGATGCGGCTGCCACATGGGATCCCTTCATTGAAAACTCCCGGCGCGCTCTTGGTGAGGACGCCTTTACGTTTTTTGACCCCAAAGCCTATGTGGGTTACATGCATGTGGCAGTTCGGCGAGACTGGGCAGAACAACACGCCCCGGAGGTTGAGGCATTTCTGCGCGCCCTCAAGCGCGCCAGTGATTTCATCAAGTCTGACCCCAAACATGCACAAGCTATCCTGGCCAAAGAAACAGCCATGAACCTCGATCTGGTTGAGTCTATCTGGAAATACTTCGATTTCAGCCTCTCGCTTAATCCAGAAAAACATCTCGCCAGCATTGTTTCTGTCGGAACATTCATTAAGGCCAACGAGGAAGCTTACAAAGTCAGGCCACTTCCGGATTATTCGCGTTACATTGACGACAAGTATCTTCGCCATGCTTCAGCTAAATACTGGCGAGTGACGGGTTCTCAGCGGGGCTGAGCGCCCGGCGGGGCTACGAACGGCGCGCGGCGAGCCGGCCGAATCTTGGTAGGTTGGACGGTGTTTGTCCCACCGGGGGTGCTACACCGGTGGGCAATTATGTTGCT
>CAINDV010000005.1 GCA_903847485.1 uncultured Verrucomicrobiota bacterium | reverse complement strand
TAGCAGTCAATTGTAATGCATTGGTAGTTGTGCCAGAATCGGCATAAGTGTTTAGTCGGTTGGTTTATTTTCTAGGAATGATATTATCGAATCGCCCACAAATGTCCTTATGGCGTGGATGTGAACCTTTACAAGTAAGGATCGGTGACGGTGTGTTAGGATCCAACAACAATTTAAGTGTTGGATTGGCTTGTGTAATTGAGCGTGAGCGAGATAAATGAGGGAGGAGTGTTAGAGGAAAATGAGGGAGCGTGGGGATGGCGGGAGGTCCTGAGGGACTCTGTCCCCCAGCCCCCCTGGGATTTAGCGCATTATGCTTGCTCCGGCAGAGGCTAGCCGGGCGGTCTTGCGAAAGACCGCCCGAGCTGCCGTTTGCAAGGCTCCGGTCGGCGCTCGGGTCGCTTCCCAGCGTTGCCCTATCCTCCGCCGGAGCAAATCGAGGCTATTTCCAGTTGACCTTTTGGAGCGTGTTTCCCGTTTCCGTTTCCCTGGGGGTCTATAGGGCGGGAAAGGGAAACGGGAGGTGATTTCGCGGGAGATTTGAGTTGGTAGCCTTGGGTGGTATGGGTGAGGCATCCCTGTTGCTGGAGTTGGTCCAGAGAGTCGCACACGGTGGTCATGCGCATGCCGCAGAGCTGGCGCAAACGTTGCACGGGCAGAGGCGTATCGGACTGGGCGAGCGCTTGGCGAACCCGTTCCAGAGGTTGTGTTCCCGCCTCGGGAGCGGATGCCGGTGAAGCCGCAATGACTGAGAGAGCGCAGGCCGAACCGGACTGGGCCAGTTGAAGGGGAATGTGCTCTTGGGAAGGAGCGGCCCGATGTTCGGTGGTCAAGGTGAGCTGGTCTCCTTTGCGGCGCATGTAGAGGTTGGAGTCGCCCCAGCCGTGGAGTTCGCTGGAGCCGCGCAAGGCCTGGCCGGGACGTTGGGAGTTGGAGTCTTTACGGGCATGATGGACCAGCATGACGGCCACCTGGAACTGACGCTGGAGCTGGCGCAGGTAAGAGAGCAAGGGCGCGATTTGGGAGGCGTCGTTTTCATCGACCCGGTGCAGCCGGATCATGGGGTCCAGGATCAGCAGCACGGGGTGAAGGTTCTGGACGGTGTTGGCCAGAAGTTGGCGGTCTTGATCCGAATCCAGCCTCAGGGAGTGGGCCGTAATGACCTGGACGGGCAGAGGATCGAAGGGAACCCCCGCCGCCGAGCAAATGCCATCCAGGCGCTGGCGCACGACGGTCAAAGCGTCTTCGGCCGGGAAGAGCAGAACCGGTCCGGTTCGGCGGACCGGAAACTGGCGCAGGCAGGGAGCGCCCGATGCCACGCTGACGGCCACATCCAAAGCCAGGAAGCTTTTGCAGCATTTGGGTTCGCCGCCCAGAATGCCCACGGCTAGATCGGACCAGAGGCCCTCGACCAGCCACTGGGGCTGCGCGGAAGCCGCCGGGCAAAGCTGGCTGGCGCGACTGACAGGCAAGAGGCTCATGTTCGTTTGGAGGAGGGTTTGGGATCCAGGGCGAAGACTTCGAAGAAGAGCTTTTCATCGATTTGCTCCCGCTCCTGCTGGAGGGCGGCGGACAGGAGGTCGTTGGCCATGTTCATGAGCAGGCGCAGGTTGCCGGCGGCATGCTCGCAGAGGGTTTGGATCAACGAGGCGGCGAGCAATTTGGGGTTTCCCGCGCTTTTGAGGAGGTGATTGAGGCACTGCTGGAGTTGGTCGGGGGGCAAGGCTTCGGTCCGCAGGCGGCTGCGAATGCGGCTGGCGATGGGCAGCAGGTCCGCCGACTCGAAGCGGGCGCTCAAACGATGATCCCCGGCCAGGACAACCGTCAGGATGGAACGGGAGTCCAGATCCATGCTGGCAAGCATGCGCAGCTCGCCAAAGACCGGCAGGTTCATTTCCTGGGCTTCGTCGATCAACAGGACGGGCCGGTAGAGGGAGGACTCGATGTGATGAAGCCACTTTTCCCGCAGGATTTTGGCGCTGGCCCAGCGGTTGCTTGGCGAAAGGGGCACGCCGAAGAGATGGCCCAATTCCCGGTAGAAGTCGGCCAGGGAGGCTTGAGGGCGGCTCAGGATGCCGACGGTCACGTCCCGAATGTTGCTTAAACGCTCGGAGAGCAGCCGCAAGGCGGCGCTCTTGCCGGTGCCCGGCTCCCCGATGGCCAGGGCAAAGCCGCCCTCGCCAATCTGTTGCTGGATGCGCCAGCAAAAGCTTTCCAGACAGGGGGCGACCCACAAGGCCGAGTTGGGGATGTCGGGGGAAAAAGGGTTGAACTTGAGACTGTAAAGGGCCAGGAGTTTTTTATTCATGAGGGGTTTTGGGTTGAGATTTCGTCTTTGGGCAAATAGGCGGGCGGCAGGCCGGTGACGGCATACTGACGCATGATTTTCTGGAGCAGAGGCGCCATGCCGCTGGAGCCCGCCTGAGGTTGTGGCGGCGGCGGACTCGGCGGCAAGGGTTGTTCCCGGGAGGCCCGCTGGCCTTGGGCGTTCTTCTGTTTGTCCAAGGGATAGACCCGGCAGAGGATGGTTCCCGTGGCGGGGTCCTCGATATAGACATGGCTCAAGTCCCAGGAGGCATAGCGCAGGCGCAGTTCTGTCAGATGACCGTAGCGGGAGGGGATCTCGAAACGCTGGCCCTCCAGGCTGAGGGTGCCGTCGCTGCGCCGCTGCCTGCGGCTGGCTTGGGCCATGAAGGCCTGTTGCAATTCCAGGCTGGAGGGACAAGGACGGCTCACGTCCTTGGTATTGAGAAAGACCTGCAAAGGCGATTGTTTCAATTCGCAGTGATACGCCCGGTTGTATTCCATCTCGGTCCAGGCCAGAGTGGCCTCGTTGAGCTGCCTCAGCGCCAGATCGGCCACCAATTCGAGCATGGGCAAAAGCCGGCCTTCGATCTGGCCCCAGAAGGACTCCTGCTTGCCGTTCTGGAACGGCGAAAATGGCAGGGTCCGCTCGTGCAGGATGCCCAGGCGGGCCAGCCCCAACCGCGTTTCCCCCGCCACCATGGCGGAGCCGTTGTCGCTCATGAGGGCGCAGGGCATTCCGCG
>CAINDV010000004.1 GCA_903847485.1 uncultured Verrucomicrobiota bacterium | reverse complement strand
GTCGGCAGGCAGCAGGTCGGGCGTGAACTGGACGCGACGGAACGTCCCGTGAATCGCCGAAGCTAGCGTGCGCACCGCCAGCGTCTTCGCCAGGCCGGGCACGCCTTCCAGCAGGACGTGGCCATTGGCAAGCAGACCGACCAACAGCCGGTCCACAAGATCCTGCTGGCCGACGATCACGCGGGCGATCTCGGTGCGCAAGGTGGTAATCCAGGTGGCGGTCTGCTGGACCTGGGCGTTCAATTCATCAAGTGTGTTGCTCATTCGGAGGCGTGAATGTAGGGACGGGACGGGGGGCGCTCAAGCACGGGTTGCGGGCGGGGCGCTTTTCCGGGACACAGCCGGCGAACTTATCCGTCGCCTTCCCACGGCTAAGCTCCTATCCTCCGCTCATCATGGTACGCGTTGGCATTGGTTACGACGTTCACGCGCTGGTCGAAGGCCGCAAGGTCATCCTCGGTGGCGTGGAAATCCCTCATCCCCGCGGACTCGACGGCCATTCGGACGCCGACGTTCTCATGCATGCCCTGTGTGACGCGGTGCTAGGTGCCGTAGGCGAGGGGGACATCGGACAGCTTTTCCCAAACACTGATCCACAGTGGCGCGGTGCCCCAAGCTGCCTGTTTCTCGAAGAAGCCGCCCGCCGGGTGACCGCCCGCGGTGCTCGTATCGTGAACGTGGACGCTTCGCTCATTGCCCAAGCGCCCAAGATGGCCCCGCATATTCCCGCCATGAAGATCAACATCGCCGCCGCCCTGGGCCTGACGCCCGACCGTGTCGGCATCAAGGCCACAACCAACGAAAGCCTCGGGTTTGTCGGCCGCGAGGAGGGCATCGCCGCAATGGCGGTGGCCAGCGTGGACGTACCGGAGTAATCCCCATGCCCAAGGCTGAAATTAGTTGGAAGCGCGTGACCGAGGACGGCCAGAAACTCCAGGTCTATGCGCACCAGGTCGGTAACGAGTGGCGCATTTTCCAGCGCGAAAAACGCTTCGATGTATGGCGGCGAGTCGAGGAACCGCCGCTGGAGGACTGGCTGGAGTTGCTCGACGCGCTGCGCCGTTCCATCCAGCGTCGCCGCTGGGTGCCGAAAGACGAGTCGCTCTTGATGCGGCGGATTCGCGAGCGTTTTCCCGAGGCGGACCTCGGCGATCCGCAGCATCCGGTGTGAGCTTCGAATCCGAATTTCAAGTGCCGCGGAGACCTTCCGAGCGCCGCCGGGAACGGGGTTCTGCGGAAGGGGCCTCGGTCTTGGGATTAGCTTGGTCTTGTCCGCATGGTGTGCAACCGGGCGGCTATACGCTCGGTTTTGCAGAATTGCTTGTCGCCGGCGGGAAACACGGCCAATAATCTGCGCGTTACCGAAAGCCCATCGCCATGCCCGTCGCACTAACGATCAACGGCCACACCCTCTCGGCCCCAGCCGGGCCGACGCTCTTCGACCTAGCCGAACAGATCGGCGTGCATGTGCCGACTTCCTGCCACAAGGCTGGCAAGTGTCGCGAGTGTCTGGTGGAAGTGCTGGAAGGGATGGAACTGCTCTCGCCGCCTGCGCCGGAGGAGCAGCACCTCAAAGATGGCTTCCGCCTTTCGTGCCGCTGCCATCTGGCGAGCGAAAGCGGCACCGTGCGCTGCCATACGCTCCGGCGCGGGCGGATGCAGATCGAGGAACACGCCCTGACGTTGCCCGAACGCCTCGCCACGATGCAGCCCGATGCCGCCGTCACTCGCGACGGCTCCTGGGTGCTGCTGGACGGCGCTCCGTTGGTCAGCTACGACGGTCCACTTCACGGACTGGCGGTGGATGTCGGCACAACGACCGTAGCGGTGCGGTTGGTGAATCTGGAAACCGGCGAACTTGTCGCCCGCATCGCCTTCGAGAATCCTCAGCGCTTTGGCGGCTCGAACGTAATGGCCCGCATCCACTTCGATACCCAGAATCCTGGCCGTCTGCTCCAACGCACGCTGCTTTCCTACCTCGGCCACTCCATCGAAGAGCTTCCGGTGGACCCGCTGACGATTTACGAGGTCGTCGTCGCCGGCAATTCCACGATGCGCGATTTGTTCTTCGGCCTGGATGTCCACGGCATCGGGCAGAAGCCATTTCATTCGGTGACGGAAACGGAGTTCCGCCAGGGCCGGCGGGCTTCCACCAGTCTTGCGACCACGGCGAAAAAGCTTCGCCTGCCCATTCACCCGGAGGCGCGCGTCGTCGGCCTGCCGCTCATCAGCGCCCACGTCGGCGCGGATGCGGCGGCGAACCTGCTCGCCGTTGACCTTGCGCACGAGGACCGGCTCGTGGCGGTGATGGACATCGGTACGAACACGGAACTGATCCTGGGCCATCGCCAGCGCATCCTGGCGGCGTCCTGCCCGGCGGGGCCGGCTTTCGAGGGTGGTGGGGTCGCGTGCGGCATGGCGGCGCTGCCGGGAGCCATCGAGCGCGTGGCCATCCACGACGACGGTCGAGTGGAGACGCAGGTCATTGGCGCGGAGCCTGCAGAGGGCTTGTGCGGTTCGGGGCTGGTGGATTTGCTGGGCGAACTGCTCCGCACCGGACGCATGAGTCCACGCGGACGTTTTTCTGCCGGTCGCAGTCCGTTCATCGTGGACGCGGCGCAGCACGTGGTGGTGAGTGAACGCGACGTGGCGGAGTTGGCGCAGGCCAAGGGCGCGAACGTGGCTGGCCTGCAAATTCTCTTCAAACAATTCGGCGTCCGATTTGATGACGTGGAAGTGTTTTACCTCTCCGGCGGTTTCGCTCGGCACCTGGACGTGGAGGCATGCAAGCGCGTCGGATTAATACCCGACATCCCCTCGGAGCGTTTTGTGAAGGCCGGCAACCTCTCGGTTCAAGGCGCGATGGCGGCGCTGCTTTCGCGCCGCCGCCGCGCTGAATTGGGGCAATTGGTGCGTGGCATCACGCACGTCGAGTTGGAAACCGACCCGGAGTTCTTCGACCACTTTGTCGAAGGCTGCCAGTTCGCGCCACTGGCTGGTGTGCGGGTCAGCGGTTAGCGCGCCTTGGTGCCGGTGAACTTGGGAGTCAGGTTCAGTTCCGACGACCACAGCCGAGCAAAAAGGCGCGGCCTTGCGACCGCGCCTCCCCAAGAAGATCAAGCTCTGCACCGGCTATTTCTTGAAACCGTCCAGCTTCGCGATGAACCCGCTGGGCCCGCCCTTCATGTAGCCCAGCGTGCCAGCGGTTTCGCCGGTGCTGGCAAGGACGACGACCGTTGGGTAACCCTCGATTTTGTACTTAGTCGAGAGTTCCTTGTTGGCCTTCTTCTGCTCAGCGCTGATCTCTTTCTTGCGCGGAAAGTCCACCTCCACGAGCACGAGGTTCTTCTTCGCGTAGGCCTCAAACTCCGGCGTCTTGAAGATTTCGTCGCGGAGCTTCCAGCACCACGGGCACCAATCGGAGCCAGTGAAGTTCAGGAGCACGAGCTTCTTTTCAGTCTTGGCCTGGGCCTGCGCTTTGGGCAGGTCGGTCAGCCACGTTGAGTCTGCGGCCCAGACCTGACCAAGCGTCAGGCAGGCGAGCGTTGCAATTGCCAATGTGATCTTTTTGGGTGTGTGACCGTTCAGTAACCCAAAGTTGATAAGCAGGCTGGGCGCTCATTTTGTGGTTGCATATTGTAGCTATACAGATACATTGCCGCCATGAAACCAAATCTCGATTCTCTCCTCCAACAACGGCAGGCCCTCG
>CAINDV010000003.1 GCA_903847485.1 uncultured Verrucomicrobiota bacterium | reverse complement strand
TGCCGAGCCTCAACGACAGCGGCAATGATCCTATCGGACGGCTCGGCAGGAGCCTCGCCCTACCACGCCAGGCGCTTCCATTCACGCTCTTAGCTTCGAGCAGGGCGAAGACTTCGGCCTTAAGCGTGGGGTGCATCCACAGCCATTGGAGGCCGGCGAGGAGGGGCGGGAGCGCGTCGCGGCTCTGGAGAGGCAGGCGAATCTTCTCGATGGGCGTGACCTGGATATCGGGCTGGGCTAGAAAGGCGTGGCGCATAGTGGCAAAAAGTGTCGAATGTTACCGGGAACGGGATTGCTCAACAGGTATGGATGCTGACACCAATCGAGTGCGGCAACCCTCGAAATCTGTTGGAATTCGGCCTTTTGGCATCCACTCCCATGCCTCCGTGAGGCAGTATCAACACCTATTGAGCAATACCCGATGTTGGTGAAATTCGCCTGTCCCCGGGCCAAGCTCCGCGGGCCACCGAAATCAGCCGACCGTCGCCAGTCATACCACGGAACAAGCCCGCTTCAATCGCCGCCGAGCAGCTAACGAGGCCACCGCGGCGGAGCCGCCACCCCCGGGTCGCGCGAAGGCCACGAAGGAAGCGAAGGAACGATCCGGGCTGGTTTGCCTTCGCTTCCTCGCGGCCTTCGCGCGACCCGGGGGTTACGGCTTCGCCGCGCTATGCCTTGGCGTTAATTCCGCACTGAATAGTTACGGCAAGGCGCGGCACGGCCGACAAGATGTCGGCAGCACGTTAGTTCGTGGTCGGTCGAGCGGGAGTCCCAAAGGAACTGGCTTCCATCCGGTTCGGGCCGAACAGGCTGGAAGCCTATGCCACTACGCTGTCATTGCTTCACCGGTTCATGGCCCCGAGGCGAGTCCAAAGTTGGAGGTCGAACCTTTCCATGAACCGCAGTGTGCTGCCGGCACCCTGCCGGCAGATCGGGGGCGCGGGGACAGACGCGCCCGGCCCGGTATCCCTGGCGCACCGGCCTCAACTGCGGTTTCCTGACCGGGTGATCTCCCCTGTTTTTTGTGTTGCGGAACTTGGGGTTGAGGCGTAGGCTCGCTGTCGTCGTCGGCGTGCGAACCTAAGGGTCGAACGCCGGCATAGATCGAATGCACGAATCGCGACCGAACTTACTGGATACAAACCTGCTTCATGGCGGGAACGGCAGTGGCGCTGGCGCAGTATGCGTCCGCACTATGGCCGCAGTCGTTCCAGGCGTGAAGTGTGAGGGCCGGCGAGGCGGGACCGCGATCCGTGGCCGTTAACCAAAAATAGACATGAAAAGACAACTGCTTAGTAAAACGTTTCTGAAACAAACCATTCTGGCGGTACCCGCCGCGGCGCTGATGCTGGGCGCGGCCCAGGCCGGCACCGTCGGGTTTAATGTCCAATCCTGGTATTACGATTCAGGCACGATACCCCAAACCGTCGGTTTTGGTGCTGGCTATCAAACGACCGGTTTTCCGGTCACAGGCAGAGCGTTCGGGGTTGCCGCAAGCAATTGGTTCAATGCGGATCCCGTGCAGGCCAATTGGTGGCCTGCGCCGGTTAACCTAGTTGCCACGTTTGGCGGGACGGAAACCACATTCGCGGGAGGCCTGACCGCCCAGATGACTGCGGGCGGGGCGTGGGAGTCCAACTACGGACCACTGCGCCCAGGGTTTGTTGAAGGGATAACGGTTGCTCCAGGAAATGACGAGGTCACTTGGAGCTATCTTTATGGCGATTTGAGTGATAGGGCGGGGGATGCGGATGTTACTGTGTCAGGCTTGGCGGCGAAATTCCCGAATGGCTACGTGATCTCCGCCATTGGCATCGGCTCCGTTGCAAACGCAACTTTCACCGATGATGTCACGACAACCACAGGAGCCTATAGCCTCTACACTGCCGGCAATACAAATGGCTCAGGTCTCGTGGGTATCAGCGATTCCAGCGGTGTCTTCACCAGCGACACGATTCACGTTAAGAGCGCAACCTTGGCCGGTTTCATCATCACCGACAAACCGGTGGTCTGTGGCTGTGTGCCGGCTGCCACCCGAGTTACCGTGGGTAGCCCCTTCACGCTGACGGGCAAAGCCATGGGCCTGGGGACGCTCAGCTACCAGTGGAAGCACAATGGAACGAACATTCCTGGTGCCACCAGTGCCACCTACACGGTAGAACATGCTGCGGCTGCCGCGGACAACGGCAATTATCAGCTCGTGGTCACCAGCAGTTCGTATCCCTCCGACCCGGTGGCCGGCGATGTGGTGTCCGTTTCAGTCACCTCGCAAATGACCTTCGAAACCTACACGGCCGCCGGTGAGTCCGACACCTCCTGGGTCATGACGAACGCTGACTTCTCGGTCAACTTCGGCGGCGATGACACCGAGTTTGGCGGTGTCACCTTCACTGGCACCAGTTCCCATCACCCCGAAACCTATGCTACCAACGCGACTTACAATGTGGCCCACTCCAACCCGGGAGTTGCCTGGGCGAATGTCGAGCACATTTTCCACGGATCGGGCACTCCGTTGCTTACGGATGGAACCTGGACCGGCGGTTATGGCCAGATTGATGTCAAAGGCCTCACGGTCGGCCACGTTTATAAAGCCAAGTTCATCGTCGCCGACACCCGCGCCAGCGGTCGCCAGATCAACATCCAGGCAGTCGGAGCCGCCGGAGCTTCCGGCTTCATCCAATATGCATATACCGACGGACGCTACGCTGTGATCACCGCGATCTTTTTAGCGAAAGCAACCACCGCTTCTCTCTATCCTCAAGTAAGTGGCAACGCTGGCACGCAGATCAATGGTTTCCAGATCAAGGACATCTTCACCGCCCCGTATGTCCCGCCCCTTGTTTGGGACAACGCCACTCACAATGGCATCTGGAGCACCACCGCCGCAAACTGGTCCGGTTCCGCCTGGCCGAGCGGCAGCACTGAATCGAGCGCTTCCTTCGGCGCGACCGGTGCCGGTCCGGTCACGCTCGGCGAAGCCATCACGGTGCAGGACATTACCTTCTCCGCGCCGGGTTACTCCATCTCGGGCAACACCTTGACGCTCAACGGCTCAACGGTCACCACGGCCGAGAATGTCACCATCTCCTCCACGCTCGCGGCCTCGAGCGTATGGTCCAAGGTCGGCAACGGACAATTGACGTTGAACGGCGTCAATAACACGAGCGGCGGGTTAGCCATCGCTGCGGGGACAGTGCGCATTGGCAGCGGCGGCACCACCGGCTCCCTGGGCAGCGGCAACGTAGTGAATAGCGGCACCGTCCTCTTCGACCGCTCGGATGACTTCACCTACAGCGGTCCGATGAGCGGAACGGGTTCGTTGGCCAAGAACGGCAACAACACGCTGACGCTCGATGGCGCGATCAGCTACTCCGGCAACACCCTCGTCAACGCCGGCACCCTCGAGGTGCTGAGCCGCGTCAGCGATTGCCCATATACCATCACCAATCACGCCACGCTCAAGATCGGTTACAGCACCGGCGGCGGCGCGGCAAACACGGGGCTGAGAATCTACGGTGACGGCACATCCGCCACTACCGGCTTCTATCTGAAAGGTGGGGCGAATTACAATTGTGCTTACGATCAGATCCAACTGCTCGGCGCCCCGACTGCCATCCGCCAATACGGCACGGGCCTGGCTGGCATCGGCACTTTCGACATAAATTACAGCGGGCTGTGGTGCACTGCCGCCGCTTCTGGCTCGGTAATTGACGCAAATGTTCAAATGATCAGCAGGGGATACGGCATGAGTGCCCAGATTGACGCTGGCACCAACACCGCCGCCGGTGACCTGGTCATTAACGGCCCGTTGAATGTGGGATCCATGGGCTTCTATAAGCGTGGTGGAGGCTCGATGCGTCTCAATGCCGCCGCCCTGGCAGGTAATGTGGCGCTGCCGATCGCGGCCGGCAGGGTCATCTGTGGAGCGGTTGACTGCATCGGTGCGAATGCGAAATTGACTGTGTCATCCGGTGCCACGCTGGACCTCAACGGCTTCAGCCAGACGGTGACCAATGTGACGCTGGCGGGCAGCTTGAAGATGACTATTAACAAAGGCGGCACGCCCAGCAGCACCGTGCTGACAGTCACGGACGGCAATCTGCTGACTTACGCCGGCAGCCTGACGGTGACCAACATTGGCGGTGCCTTGACGCTCGGAGACACCTTCACCTTGTTCAACGCAGTCGGTGGCTACAGCGGCTCATTCGCCACCCTCGCCTTGCCTGCCGCTAATGGCTTGGCTTGGCAGGATGATCTGGCCGTGGATGGCACGATCAAGGTGGTTACGGGTTCCGTGCCGCCGACTATTGTCACCGATCTGTGCGGAGTCACCAACTACGCCTCGACCGGAGGCAGTGTCTCCTTTACCATTACCGCGACCGGCGACCCAATTCTTCGTTACCAGTGGAAGAAGAACGGAACCACGGCCGTCGGCACGGACAGCCCGACCTTGTCGCTGTCATCTCTCACTGTCGGTGATAATGGGTACTATTCTGTCACCGTTACGAATCATTTCGGCACCGGCCAGAGCTTGTCGAACTACCTGATCGTGTCCGCGCCCGACCTTCTCACGGCGCAGATTATGGCTGATGTGCCTTGGGCTTTCTGGCTCTTGGATGAGGATTGCCCAAGCGTGATCGCCTACGACTCTGCGGGCGGCCAGAAAAACGGCGCCAACATCGGCTCCTATACTCTCGGGGTTGACGGGCCTAGACCGCCCGGATACAAGGGGTTCAGTACCAACAAGACGGCCTACCTTTTCGACGGCGCGAGCGCCGGCGTCAATTGCGGCACCAAGCCCGCCATCTCCGGCACTAACGACTTCACCCTGGGGGCTTGGATCAACACCTTGAGCGCCAGCACAGGGTATCTCATTCAACAGCGCAGCGATTATGACGGCGAATACATGTTCAGCGTCAATCCGAACGGCACCCTCCACTTCACCATTTACGGCGGTGGTTACCAGTTTGACTTCAGCACCCCGAGCGCCGGAAAACTGGTGAACGACGGGAATTGGCATCAAGTCGCCGCTGTCCGCAGTGGAACGAATGGCTATATCTACATTGACGGCAGTCTGGCGGCTCAGGCCTCCGGCCCGGTGCGGCCTCTTAATCCCACCTATACCGTTGGATTGGGCAAGGACTTCCGTGATAACGGCTCTTACTTCAACGGCGCGATGTGCGATGTGGCCATTTACAACTACGCCTTGACCCCCGCGCGCATCGCCGACCATGCCACCACCGGCATCCTGGGCGGCCCGCTGGTGCTCAACCAGGCCGGCGACCAGCTCACTTGGCAGCTTGGCGCGCTGGAGAGTTCCCCCACGCTTGCCCCGACACCCAACTGGCAGACCGTGACTGAGGCCACGTCACCCTATACTGTCACGCCCACTAATTCGTCGGCGTTTTATCGGCTGAGGCTCTGAGCGGTCATTGACTGACCCCCGAGGTATTATGATCAACATTATCGACCGAAGAAGATTCCTGAAGATCGCAGGCATGTCCGTCGTGGCAGCGCCGTTCATCAGCCGGGGGCTCTCGGCTGAGAACGAGAGGCTAGTCCGGATCGGTTTTATCGGGGTCGGGGGGAGAGGGAGCAGCTTGCTGGGGAGCGCGGCCTCCCTTAAGCATATCACCATTCCCGCAGTGTGTGATATCAACAAGAGTGCCGCGCAGAGTGCTGCTGGTATCGCCAAAAAAGCCGGCCTGCCTGAGCCGGAGATCTACACCGACGGAGAAACGCATTGGCAGAAAATGCTGGAACGGGGCGACCTGGATCTAGTCATCATCGCCACTCCCTGGAGGTGGCATACCCCGATAGCGGTAATGGCCATGAAACAGGGCGTCGTTCCCGGCGTCGAAGTCCCGTGCGCCCTTTCCCTCGAGGAATGCTGGGAGCTGGTTGACACCCGGGAGAAAACCGGCGTCGAGTGCATGATGCTGGAGAACTGGTCGTTCCGGTCGGACAACCTTGCGCTGCTGAATATGGCCAGAAAGGGGCTGTTCGGGAAGATCGTGCATGTGCATTGTGCCCATAGTCACAACTGCATCGACCACTGGTTCTTCGACGGCAGCACCGGCAGTGACCGCTGGCCCGCAGAGTACCTTGTCAAATACAACCGGGACCAGTATCCAACTCATAGCGTCGGACCGGTCCTGAGCTGGTGCGATATCAATTGTGGCGACCGCTTCACGTCCATCACTTCCGCTGCAACCGGCAGCTTGGGCATCAACGACTACTTTACGCGGAAATTCGGCCCGGATCATCCGGGTGCCAAGCGGAAATACGCCCAGGGCGATATCGTCACTTCCACGCTGAAAACCGCCGGCGGGAAGACGGTCATCGTCAATTATGACATGCAGTTGCCCCGTCCCTACGACAACCGCTGGATGCTGCAGGGCACGCGCGGCGTGTACAGCGAGGAACGCAACTCCCTCTACCTCACGGGAAAAAGCCCGGCCTATGATACCTGGGAGTCTTTCGATGCTTATCTCGCGGAGTACAAGCACAAGTGGTGGAAAGAGGGCGGCGGTTTCGGCGGGCACGGCGGGGTGGACGGTCTGGAGTTGAGCTTGTTGGTCGAAGCGGTTCGCAACAAGAATCCCCTGCCGCTGGATGTCTATGACTCCGTGGTGATGAGCGCGATCGTGGACCTGTCCGGCAAATCCATTGCCAAAGGCAGTATTCCTGTCGAGTTCCCTGATTTTACCCGGGGAAAATGGCAGACTACCAAGCCGAAATTCGCACTGGATATGGTTTGAGGGTCCGTCGTTACGCCTGCCCCCGGCACCGGGGGCAGGCGGCTGTCGCCCGCGTGTGGCTCTCGGCCTCGCAGGCGGGACCAACTCATGGGCCATGATTTATGTTGTTACGCCGGCGGCTAAGTGAAGATGGTTTTAGCAGCACCCCGGCGGCAACCGGGACGGCCGCCCCGAAAGCGGGTTACAACCGTCTTCTTCTATTCGTCGCCGGACTGGGCGGACTGCTTTACGGCGTGGACGTGGGCATCATTGCCGGGGCACTACCCTATCTCGAAGCCACCTCCGGGCTGAACGCGGGCCAGCTCTCCATCATCGTTGCCGCCGTGCTGCTGGGCAGCGTGATCTCGACGCTCTTTGCCGGGATGCTGGCCGATTGGATGGGGCGCAAGAGACTCATGGCCTTGAGCGGCGTGCTCTTCGTGGTCAGCATTCCGATGATCGCGCTGGCACACGGCTACGGCCCGCTGGTGTTGGGGCGACTGTTGCAAGGGATGAGCGCGGGACTGATTGGTGTGGTCGTCCCGCTGTATCTCGCGGAGTGCTTGGGTGCGGCAGATCGTGGCAAAGGAACGGGCATTTTTCAATGGCTGCTGACGCTGGGCATCGTGGCAGCGGCGGTCATCGGCATGTATTTCAGCATCCGCGTCGAGGAGGTCGCCAAGCTCGGCGATGCCGATAGGCTTTTCGCGTTCAAGGACGCCGCTTGGCGCAGCATTTTCTGGGTTTCATTGCCGCCGGGGATTCTATTCATCATCGGCAGTATGTTGGTGGCCGAGTCGCCGCGCTGGTTGTTTCGCCGGGGTCAACAGGAATCCGCGCGAACCGCATTGCTCCGCTCCCGAACTGACGCGCAAGCGGAGGTGGAGTTGCAGGAAATGGCGGCGCTGGCCGCCGCCGATAATAGCACAACCTCGGCGACCGGCCCGCAGGTCAAAGAATCCCTCCTGCAACGCCGCTATGTCATCCCGTTCGTGCTGGCGTGCGTCATCCTCGCATGCACTCAAGCCACCGGCATCGCCTCGGTCATTGGTTACAACGCCACGATCCTGTTGCAGGCCGGCCTGAATGACGTGCAAGCCCACTGGGGTTACTTGATTCTCACCACGGTCAACTTTCTGATGACGATGGGCGGCATCATGCTGGTGGATCGCAAGGGGCGTAAATTTCTGCTCTCGCTCGGCAGCGCGGGCATCATCGCCTCGTTGCTCTGCGTCGGCATGCTGTTCCACCAGACCGAGAAGTTGCGCGTGGATTGTTCGGCGGCCATTCAAGCCACCGTGACCCCCGATCAAACCGCCACCATCGCCTTCAATGACGAACTCGCCGCCAAACTGCTGGCCACCAAAGGCGCTGCCAGTCCGGCTTTGAGCGGTAAGCCGACCACGCTGATTGCCATCTATTCCTACGGTGATTTTCGAGCGGCAACGAAGGTAGTTCGCTCCGATGACAAAACAGCCAAGCCCATCGCGATTACACGCGAAAGCTGCGTACCCGCCAACCAAGTTCTGGCGTTCTTCTCGAACCCCTTCGCCGACCTCAACACGGCACGCATCGCTCCACTTAAGATCGAGAACGCGCTGATCACTCCCGTGCCGAGCACGCAGACCGGCTGGCTGACGGCGGCAGGCATCTTCATTTTCATCGCCTTCTTCGCCGTCGGGCCGGGCGTGTGCGTGTGGCTGGCGCTCTCCGAGTTGATGCCGACACGCATCCGCTCCAACGGCATGAGCATTGCACTCCTGATCAATCAGGCCGTCTCGACGACCATCGCGGCAACCTTCCTGCCCACTGTCGGCCAATATGGCTACTCGACCATGTTCTTCGCCTTTGCCGCTTGCACCGTCATCTATTTCATCACGGCCGCTTGGTTCCTGCCCGAAACCAAAGGGATGACCTTGGAAGAAATTGAACAGCACTTTGAACGAAAGTGAACCGCTTGAACGACCAATCTCCAAAATGGCAATCACCGCTTCGCTTCCAGTCCCTTCAACAGACCAAGGAATACGACTGGTGGTGGTACCACAGCCGACGCGGCTGGGGGGATAATGCCCCGACGGGCTTGTAGTACATTGCCATCCCGTAAAGGAGTCGCCCATTCGTGTGAGCGGTCAATCGCGATAATAGTTTTCCGTCAGCCAGCTCTTCTTTTCTTCAAAGCTGTCTCGGGCTTTCCGGGCCGTTGCGGGTGGCGTCCAAGGTGCAATTCGTGCCTGTCATTTCGGTCGTTGATTCGGATGTAGCCCCCCTTGCGGAAGGGATCCGTTCAGTCACCCATATGGTTCCAGCGTGGCGCGTCCGGCCTGGGTGACAGACCAGTCTGCCGCCCGCGGACTTGCGTCGGCGTACAGCGCACGCCCTCCTCCCGGCTGACCGGGAGCCAGAAAACATTCAGTGCCAAACCGGGTTCATTCAGTAGGTAATGACTTGTGGCTTGCACAGCCTTTCGGCGGCGCGTCCAACCTGTCGCAGACTCCTGGCTTGGTCGAACCACCATACAACTTGTCCTTGGGCCACTCCCGCCACGGCGGTTTTGGGGCTGGGGGAGACCAGCCGTGCCCATTCAGTTCTGTTGGCTCGAGTGTCCAGACCCCTTGGCTGCTTCACGACCGGTCTCCCCGAAATCCTTCTGCTGGCCCGGCCCAAAGACGTGCGTGGCGTCGTAGGGCACATCCTCCACCATCACATGCCACGCCGCCTTGGCCAGTTTGCAGGCCAGCACCTTGGTCGCGATGGCCGGATTGGTTTGCTGCTTCTTGCGATCATAGAAGCGACGGCATGGCTCATCGTGGCAGCAGGCGAAGTGCGCCGCTTCCACAAACGCCCAGGCCAGACACCTGTTACCGCATTTGCGGTTGTTCTCGCCCTTCTTTTTACCGGGCTGGAAGCGGCTTGGCATGAAACTGAGATGTGCCCGGGATGGCCTTCACCCGCCAGGTGAGCGCTCCCGTTTTCCCAGCCGCCGGTTCTGCTTTGGATTCTCTGCGTTCTCAGTGGTTAAACGGTGCCGTTTAGGTTGAAGTCATGCGCCGCTTCCGGCAAACTCAGGCCCTCACTTTTCGAACCATGCATGGTAACTTAACTCAACTCCAGCGCTCCCCGCGCGATGTCGTCCGCTGGCAGAACGCCCAGCAGCAACTGCTCGGCGGACAGTCCGGCCCCGCCCTGACGGGCTACCGGGTGCTGGTCCGCCGCTATCCCGCGGTGGCGGAGTTATGGTTCGAGCTGGGCAACGCGGCGGCCGGAGAACTGGATTTTGCGCAGGCCAACGAGGCCTACCGCCGCGCCCTGGCACTAACCCCGCGTAATGCCTCCCTGCTGGGCATGATTGGTCACCAATACCAGAGCCTCCGGCAATTAGACGACGCCCGCGCCTGTTACGAGCGCGCCGTGGCGGCTGACCCGGACTTAGTGGACGCTCGCATCAACCTAGCCGTCTGGTTGGAGAAAGAACGGCGCTTGGACGAGGCGTGGGAATGTGTCGAAGCCTGCCGGGCCAAGCACCCGCGAGACGACCAGGCGCGCTATTTCCGGGCCTTCCTGCTACACCGGCAGAAGCAGGATGCGCAGGCGGAGACGGAGTTGCGCGATTTGATCAAGGACGGCCCGCAGTATCCCTATGTGAAGTATGCCGCCCGCCATCTATTGGGCGTGGTGCTGGACCAACTGGGCCAATACAACGAAGCCATGCGCTGGCTGCTCGAAGCCAAGGCGCAGGTCCGCACCATTACGGACACGGCACTGCTGGAGCAAGGTTATGACGAGGGTGACCGACGCCGGCGCGAGTTACTCGCGGGGCTGACCCCGGAGATGATCCGGCGCTGGCGGCAGGAAGCGCCCGCCTCCAATGAGTGTTACCAGATCGCGTTTCTCGGTGGTCATCCCCGCAGCGGCACCACGTTGCTGGAACAGATCTTAGACGCCCACCCGAAAGTGCTGGCGTTTGATGAACCGGTGGCCTTCAGCCAGGAAATCACCAGCCACATCAACTTATCATCAGTGCTGGGTGCCGCGGCGTTGACTAAGCTGGACACGCTCCCGGCGGCGCGGCGGGCAGAGCTACGTCAGCGCTATGTCAAAAGCCTCCTGCGCGAAGTGCCGGGCGAACTTACCGCGCAGGTGTTAGTGGACAAGAACCCTTCGCCCACTATGTCGCTCAACGTCTGGCTGCGGGTGTTTCCCGAATTGAAGGTCATCATCGCCCTGCGCGACCCGCGGGACGTGGTGATTAGTTGTTTCTTCCTGAACATCATGCTCAACGCCACCAACGCTAACTTCCTCAGCCTGGAGCGCACCGCCAAGCACTATGCCGACCTCATGGATGTCTGGCTGCGGATGCGGGAGTTAGGCGGGTTCGACTGGCTCGAGACGCGCTACGAGGACGTAGTGGTGAACCTGGTTGAGGAAGGACGCAAGGTTACAGAATTCCTCGGCCTCGTCTGGCATCCGGATCAGTCGCGTTACCACGAGACGGCCCGCCGGAAGGTGGTGTTCGCGCCCACTTATCACGACGTAACGCAGCCGGTTTATCAGCGGGCGGTGGGGCGGTGGACGCGCTATGCGGAGGCGCTGGCACCAGTGCAGGCGAAGCTGGCACCCTATTGCCAGGCGTTCGGCTATGCGGTGCAATAAGCAGCCACAGAACTCCCGCCCCGTGAGCACGAGTTTCAACCGGCAAGGAAACGAGTTGAGTCCAAGTGCGCCGGGTCAAGGGGACCCGGCCTACAGCATCGGCGCGGCTCTGTAGGCCCGGTGCCCTCACCAGGCGGCCCACGCTAATTTCTCGGGTCAGGAGGTCCGAGACGATGTTAGAGACAGACGCGACGCCTGTCCTACGGCATGGTTACGACTAAGGTGGCTCGATTCTCTTGAAGTGATTGAAATCGCCGCCATTTGGCCGCTATTTCAGTTCCAACGACGCCTGGCTGAAGGGCGCGGCGGGCGCAGTTTGCCACACTACTGGCTGGAGTGTGTCGTCACAGCCGGCAACACCCAGCACCACGACCTCCAACTCCTGACCAATCAGCTCCGGAGTTAGCGGGAAATAGTAAGTGTAGTTGCGCTCCCGCTTGGTGTTGGGGAATTCCCAAGGGTTGCTGGGATAGGAAGTGGCGCGATCGGGGGCGCCGATGAGTCGGCCAGCGGCAGTGCGGAGGGCGGCATAAGCGCCTTCAGCGCCGTGGCGGCCATTAAGTCCAACACACAGGTAGCCACCTTTGACCGCTTCTTCCACGCGAACGGTTCCGCCCCACGCCTTACGAAAATTCATCTGGGAGAACGCTCCAAAGAGGTTGGACGCGCGCCATTTTTCGCGCGGTAACGACCGGCTGTCGGCGTAGGCATTGATCTCAGAAATGCGATAGGAGAACCTGGGAATCCGCACATACCGCACGCCTAACCCCTGAGGAATGCGGATGCGACTTATCTCGCCGTGAATGAAAGGAATCGTGGTCCAGGTTTTCAAATCGGCGGAGACTTGCGCCCGGGAACCACCCTCGCCCTCGAACATGTCCTGTAGCGAGTATTGGTCCGGAATCACCAGTTCAACGGCCTCGGGATGCAGAACCTCACCAAAATCCAAGCGCAACGGAGCCTCCGGGTTGATGCGCGGATCTATTCCCCACCGGCGCGACGGATAGAAACTGGTGGACGGATTGCCGTCGAATAGGTAGCGGTCCCACAAACCGCGACCTACGAACACATGCTGGTTGAAGAAGGCGTCGCGCGCCGCCTGGACCGCCGGAATCTTGGTCGCCCCCGAGCGCGCCAGTGACCGGGCTTCCAGCGCGTTGCTGTCGGCGGCGTAACAGGTTGCCTCGTAAAGCGCTTCGGCGTCGGCGGGTAGATCGGCGGGGGCAAGAGTGGCCAGCTTGCGGTGCCAGGGCTGGGTCAACGGCGTGCCGTCGAACTTAACGGTTATAGGTTCACCTTTCGTGAAGTTCGAGATAGGCCGGCCAGCAATGGTAGCCGACGTGAAAGGGCGGTTATTAGGTAGCAGCGTAACTGTGGCTTGCGTGCCGGGCAGGCCAAGGAGGCGCACGAGGGCGGGCTTACCCGCCGTGTCACGGATAACTTCATAGTCGCAGCCGGTGACGCCGATTTCCGGACACGCCTTGGTGGTGGCTAGCAGCAAGCAGGCGCGGAAGGGACCTACCGTCACGGTCATCTTCTCGCCGAACTGACAGGAGCCGAGCACTCTTTCCGTCGGGTGGAACTGGCACCATTCGACTTTGTCGGCCTTCGCCAGTCCAATTCCTTCATCGGAGGAAAGCGTGTAAGTCACCGGTTCCCAAGACATATTGCGCAAGGTCAACCAGCGCGTCGAGGCATCGCCGCGTGAGACGGCATTGGAGCCATAACTGGCCACCGGCAGGGCCATGGCGTTGACCAGGATGTCCCGGTAACGGCGGGCTAAGTTGAAGATACGGGCAAACTTTGGGAACTCGTCGTCGCGCAGGAGCCAGGGGTTGCCGTACACCTCGGGTGCCAGAATCAAATTACGCCCGAACGCCTGCAACACCATGTCGTCGTCAAAATTGTCCGGGCAGGAAGAGATGCAGACACCGTGGTCTTCATACAGGCGAGAAAACCCCTGGGTGTTACCACGGCTGAGCGCCTCGGCGCGGTGATGGGGCGCAGTCACTCTGTTGCCAAGATGGACGTCCACATAAGTCTCCTGCCCGTCCCACAGACTGGTGGTCATCAGTGAGAGCCCCTCCTCGCCCAGCGGCAGACGGTGGTTGAGCGCGATGAGGTCCGGGCTGTATTTGCGGCATTCCTTCATCATGCGGATGAAAGCCGGTTCCTTATCAAATCGTAGCTCGCCGCAGACGCCATCAAACTTGAAGAGTGTCCAGCGGTAATCGCGACACAAGCCCGCCATCATATCAATGCGTTGCTGCTCCTCCTCCGGCGTGTTACCGAAGCCATCTGGCCCGCCCCAATGGCCCAGTCGGGTGCCCATTCTTTCCGCGTCGCGGACGACCGGGCCGAGGCCGTGCGGGAACTGCTGCTTGAAGCGGTCGGACTTATCCAGAATGGCGCTGAAGGCTTTGCCGTCCACAAACCCGGCGTCAAAGGCATAGATGTCCAGTGTCATCCCAAACTCGTCATGCAGCCATTGGAAGAAGGCGAGATTGGCCTTGGTTTGCTCCTCGGTGGCACCTTCGTTGGTGTTGTTGATCCAGGAGAAATACTGCGCCCGTGACGGCGTGCTCTGGTCGGCTCCGGCCTTCGGCGCGCTGGTGGATTCCGCCTGCCCGAGGGGGGCACAAGCGGCGAGTAACAGCGCGGAGAGGCGCACCGCATTAAGTGATGGTTTCATGAGTTATTGCTTATTCGGTCACCGCGATGACTTATTTGTTGATGCCACAAAAAGGAGTTTCAATTGACAGCAGTAAGCGAGAGACGGGCCGGCTTTTCCGACCGGTCCTTGATCCAGACGATCAGGTCGGTGCCGTCGAGCGTGTGCCGGTGACCATAGCGGAAGTTTGGACCTCGAGGCACTTCGGTGCCATCAACCTTCAACGTGGCTTCATTCTCTCCCCAATCTTGGATAACCAAAGCCGGATTAAAAACAGGCGCGTCGGAACTTCCGGCTAACTCTACTTCTAAGTTGTCGCCAGGTTGAACGCGCTTGAGCAGGTAAGCCCGCTGGTCCGGGTTGTATCCGTCGCTGGCAAAAGATGTCCCGGTGGTCCTGATTGCCGGCGGGTGAATCCAGGCTTTCGCCAGCGGAAGGATCTCCACTGGCGACTTATCCGTCATGCCATAAAGAAACGCACCATCCGGTTGCGTGACCCAACTAAGCGAGGAATGAGCCGCCTGGTCGGACGCCATGGCGTAACGGCCATCGCTCGAAATTCGCGCGACCGGCCAGTGATTCCACCAGGGAAAATGCGAGAACTCTTGGCGGACCTCGCCACTGAAGGTGCCGAACTTAGTGCCGGGTTGGGCAATGATGATCGGCTTGAATCGCGACTTCAGGTTGACCATCTGAATGACTGGCGATTGAAGGTCCAACTTGGGAAAGCCAGTTTCCCAAGAATAGGTTTTCGATTCGCCCTTAAGGTTGGCCAAGCTAAGTGCCGCCAGTTCGCAGTTGTCTTCGGGGCGCGTCCCCGGCTCACTCAGGAAGATCGTCTCTTGGTCAATGCGATGCACCGGCTCGGGCCACCAGCCGGTCACATCGCGAGTGCTCACGCCATCGGGATAGACATAGTAAAACTCGTCGCCCCACTGACCCTGCCCCGCCACCTCATTAAACTCAGCAAACCGGTAAGACGCATCCACCATGGCGTAACGCCAATGGATAACCACCCGCGCATCAGTGTTCTCCACAATGCGGACATGGGAGAATCGGCATTGAGCGTCGGACATGTGTTCACAGCAGCCGACCGCCCCCAGTCCTCCCCGGCGCTTCAATTCTTCCGGCCAGACCCCGGTTTCCAGACTCTGGTCAGCCATCCATTTCCCATTCTCACTTACCCAGCAGGGAGAGAATCGCGTCCCGCGCCAAAACACCATTTGGACGGGCAATTCGTCAAACTTGACCACTATATCCGGAGCACCGGACATTTGCCACAACGCATCCCATTGCTCGTAGAACTCCAGCCGGGCCGGGTAAGCGCCAAAACGCTTCGTGCCTTTGGCAACATTTGGAAACCGGCGAGGAGGAATATCCGGCGTGCTGGATGGCTTGTCCGCAGCCCAGGAAGCTTGGATTTCCGCCGCCGTAAGCGCACGGTTATGGATTCTTGCCTCATCAAGCAGACCGTCAAGCGACCACCAGGAGGGAAACTTCGCCCAGTCCCTAACCAGGTGCGATGGAACCATTTTCTCGTGATTGCGTCCAAGGTAGAGATCTATTTCTTTGGCCAAGCTAAGCCTTTTCTCTATGGGAAACACGCCGGCCGGTTGACCATCCAGAAAGAGGCGAACACCAGAGGCGGGATCGTAAGTCACCGCCAGGTGATACCAGGTTCTTAGGCTAAGAACATTCGTGGCGAGACAGGTCGTCCAGCGGAAGTCAGTTGCCAATTGCAGTCCGAAGTGACCTGTACTATCTACCCCGAACGAATACCCACGGGTGTCACCATCTCTCTGCGCAATAATAGAAGTCCAGTTCCACGAATAGGCCGCCAAGGCTACCCAACCCTGAAGGGTGAATCCCTTGGTTAGATCAGGAACCTTGGCGGCCTCCTGTTTGACCAAGGTTGTGAACCCATCGAATCTCAGACAACTCCCACGAACGCCCTCCGGCATGAACCTATAATTACCCTCGATAGCGTTCGTCACCCCTCCCACTGAATCCACGGCCTCCGGGCCATCGAACTTCCACCACGCGACAGGCCCCTCCGCGGCTGGCACCGGAGTTCCCACAGCCACCAATAACAGACAACTTGCCCGGCGCATCCATGTTTGAACGATGAATGTCATAGGGTTGCCCAATTACATTGCTTTCTTTCCGATGATGAATAGCGAGCGAACGGGGCTTAGGGTCAACTTAACCTTGGTCACCGGCTGACCGTCTTTGACCGTGTGTGTGTATTCCGGCTCAGAGAATTGACCGCTGTGCGGATCCCACATCTCGGGCTTGAATTTCCCCCGCAAGAGGACCGAGGCATCCGCCTCCTTGTCGCCAAGATTGGCGAAGAAGTAGACTTCGGTTTCGCCTTTCACCTTATGGATATATCTCAGCTTCTGGCTGCTCTCGATGTCCACGTCATACACTGCGAGGGCCTGGTCCAGAGCCTGTCGCAAGTTGGACTCGTTGGGTGAGTTGAGATAGATGGCCGACGAGTTCTTTTGGCCGCGTTGCACCACCAAGGCATCGCTGTGGGCTAGATTAGGGCCGTCATCCAGATGCGTTTCGAACTCATAGATTGAGGGCGTGCCCGAAGAGACACTGCCGATCGCGAGCCGAACCCGGGAGGCGGTGACGGGATCGAACTTGTCCACCTTATTAGTGCCGAGCGACGTGCCCGAGGCACACATGGTCCAGGCGCTACCGTTCCAATACTGGATGCTGTAGGACGTCACCCGGTTCAAGGCTTCGTTAATGAGCGTCGAATTGAATGTTTGATTGGTTCCGAAATTCACTTCCAGCCACCAGTTCTTGGATTGTTCATCGGAAGGCGCCCAGCGAGTGTCTCTGGCCCCGTCAATGGCTTTGGCCGCCTCGTAGGCGCCGG
The DNA here is from genome assembly GCA_903847485.1 of uncultured Verrucomicrobiota bacterium. Taxonomy (GTDB): domain Bacteria; phylum Verrucomicrobiota; class Verrucomicrobiia; order Limisphaerales; family JAJXZI01; genus CAINDV01. The sequence goes on along the minus strand of CAINDV010000003.1, from coordinate 4,855 downwards.
ACTCACGCCATTCGGAGGAAGCAGTGGCGAGAATCTGTTGATTGACTTGGGGGAACATCGCTTTGATGGCCGCAACGACATCGGCATCGTGGCCGAACTCCGCCGATTTATAGGGCAGTTGGCCGGTGGCGATTACTCTGCCACCGTTGTCGTAAAACTCTTTGATTTTCTTCAGCGTACTCCAGCGGATGGTTCTATGGCCCGGCAAGATGACCACTTTGTATTCCTCATAGTTTATTTTGTTGCTCAGCATGAGGCGGTCGCCTTTGACGGAGCACCGCTCGTCCAGCACCTCGGGGTGAAGGAAGGTGAAATCGCGGCACACCTTGGTGGACAGCAGTTCCCCAAGGTAAATGTAATCCGCCTCCGGTATGTTCACCCCGCCGGAATATGGACTGATCGGGCCGTCAAAATAGTATCCTGCTTGCAGGGTAGAGATTGGATAGAGCACGGCGATGTCGGCGACATGCCGGCCGGTGTCCTGCAGCAGCACGTTGAGCCGCCCGAGATAGGTGTTATAGGCGGGCAGGCCGTCGGCATAGCGCGGATTGCGATAAGAGAGTTCGGGCAAATAGGTGATGTTACTGAGATTGTACCAGACCCCGTGTTGAACAAAGTTATTGATGCCCTTGGCGTATTGCTCCATCACAATCGCATAAAGCCTGTCCCAGCTTAAGTTACCCATCGCGCCGTAAGTCTCGGTCATGGCCTGGGCCTTGTCCCAGTTATAGGCCACGGAACTGACGATTTTGTAATAGCCTTCGGGGTCATTGTCCCAGCCGATTTTATCAATACCCGGGACATCCTGGTACTTATAGGATTTCATGAGATCCCCGGAGACACCGACCGGGTTTTTGATGTTCTCCTGGTCCTGATGGCCGAGGAGCGGCACGCCGCCGTGTGCGGTACACCAGTCCTGGACGGTTTTCATGTAGCTGGCAGCATACAGTTCCGACCGGAACCCGAAGAGGTAATTTCGGGCGGCCTGGGTCTCCGGCCCGATGTCGTACCAAAGGGCCGGGTAATAGGGCGTCGGACTGAAGCCGTAGGCGGCTTGGAATTTCTCGTTGAACCGATCCGTCCATAAACGGCCTTGGGCCCGGTACATCGTCGGCTCGTCGTAAAACGCGCCGCCGATGGTGGTGCCGAAGTCCTTGCCAAACTTGTCGTAATAGGGCTGATAGACCATACCGATGTATTTCTCGACTTGCTTCGGGTCGAGGTAATCCACATTCGAATCCCCATCCAGGACACAGACGAAGGTCATGATTTTCCATGACCCAGCGGGCACACTCCAAGTAACGGAACCCCCGCTCACCTTCCCCGTCAGGTCCACGCGTTCCTTGGTGCCAGTGTTCATGGCGACAAGGCTCATTAGCGTGCCGGCAGGAAGCGGTTTAAGATACGTCGCCGGCCCGGTAACATCCTCCTCGTGTTTGTCGAGCCGTCGCAGGGTAGCATCGGGATACTTGTTCTTGAACCGCGGGATGCCGTCGCCCATGTTGGCGCCGCCGCTTCCGCTGGGGAAGCCGTATTCGTCATAAATGGTCAGAAACATCCCCAATTCCCGGGCTTTGTTCACGGCCACGCCATAGAGATCGAAGTAATCGTCACTGAGATACTTGGGCGTGAACTTGGCCCCGAACGGCAGTGGTGCCAGACCGCCATACCCGCTCTGGTCGCGAGCGCCTTGTAACTGTGCCTCGACCCCGGCCGCAGTCACAGCGGTGTTGTTCCAAAACCAGAGTGGCCGGGACCGGAACTTCAGGGGCGGGTTAGCAAAATCGCTTTTCACGTCCGCCTGGCACGGCCCGGGCAAGACCGTGTTGCCTATGATGCAGCTCAGTGCGACGATCCACCGATATTTTTCAAGTTGTTTTGTCATGCGAGTGTTTTGACAGGATTATAGGTCTTGCCTGTTCCCGTCAAACCATTTCTGCAACTCTGGCAGTTCGTGCTTGATGGCGTCGTAGGCCGCAGTGCTGACCTGACCCTGCTGGTGCCCAAATATGGCGTTGAGCCGATGGAGTTCCCCTTCTTAAACCTCAATGCCTTGTAGAGGGTGTTGCGAAAGCCAAAGTGTGAAAGGTGGAGTTTATTGGGGATTTTGAGGATTTGCGTTTTGCCAGTGTACAGGAGTGGCGGGGCGGCTTCCACCCCCAATTCCAGCGCGAGGTGCATGGACAGCAAGTGGGTCAGTAGCGGGCGAGTAACGGGTCGCCCCAACAACGCGCGCGCCCGCAGCACCACCACCGCATCCGCCAGCAGTGCCATCACCCAGGTGAACCGCAGGCGGTTGCAGAACACGTCGCTCAATCCGAGTGGGTTCTTCTCGAAGGCTGGCGCGGGTTCAATCCACGGTCGCACTTGCTGCAACACTTGTTGCGCCCACCGACTGGCAGCGGCAACCAGCCCAGCAACGGCTCGTGCTGCGCGGGTGGATACGCCAATTGCCGCGGGCCGCTGCCCAACAGCAGCGGCAGAGTTCCGGTTCGGCCCCGACGCCAAACCCGTGTCCCCCAGCCCGACCATCGTAGCCCAACCACGTCAACGGTTCGCCCGGCGGGCAGGCCGCCGGATCCCACGCCACATAGGACGGCACCAGTTTCCTGTCACTCCGGAGCATGGTCAGCACCGCCACGCGCCACCGCTCCCGGCATGGCTGTTTGGCGGCGGCCCCCAAATACCCCAAGTCGGCCACGACCAGCGGCACCAACGGCACCTCGGCCAAGTAATGGTGCCGCCACCGGCGGAGCGTGTGTTTCTTGTCGCCGACGAAACAGCGACGCGGCCCGGTCTTGAGCGTGCGTCCGCCCAGCGCGGCGTGCGCGGCGGAGTATGGCCCGGTGCTTTTTTTGGAAGCCGCCACTGGCGGCCGGCAGATCGGGGGCATCGATCAGTCCCACCGCCCACGGCTGCCCGACATCGCCGGCGCGCAACGGCGCGAGCAGATGCGCGTTGATCTGCCGCCGCCCGGCCACTCCCACGCGGCCGCGAAATTCGTGCCGGACGCGCACCCCGGGGACTTGGGTTGGGCGGCGCAAACCGGCAAACTTTCGCCCCGCGCGTTGCTCCGGCAACAACTTGACCAGCAGATTCACGGAAGGCCCCGGCGTCCGCAGCCCCAGCAAAGGGAGCCGCTAAAGGTGGGCCGCACTGTACTCTTGCCGGCGCCCACCGGTGTGGCGGTGCGGCCAACCTTCATTGAGGAAATCGTCGGGCACGAACGGGTTCCGCAGTTCCAGCAAAGCCGCCGTGCCGGGCGCCGGAAGGTCAGAATTCATGGTCCCAGCCTAGCGCAGGAATTCCAACTCGTCAGCGACCATGCCAAACCCCGTAATTTGGTCGTATTCGACTGCCCCAGTGATGGTTCAAAACATTCGCAACACCCTCTGTCAGGACGTTCGCAGGCGGGACGCCTTGCGCCACTACGGGGCAATGTCCGGATGCGTCCGGCCCAGGCAACAGGCTGGCTGGCCCTTTGACAACCGCCCGACAGCCGACGAAGATTCTTCTGCAACCCGCCATGAATCAGCACTTAGAAACTCCGTCCAGATTGCTCGTGGGGGGACAAGCTTCCAGCCTGTCCCGTCCCGCCCGGCTCGCCGACGCGCTCGACGAGCGCACCGTTGTCGGCACGCTCTGGCACGCAGAGGAGAGGCACCTCCGCTGTGTCGCTTGCGGGCATCGCTGCCTGCTGGGCGAAGGCCGGCGTGGGGTCTGCAAGGTGCGCTTCAACCGCGGTGGGGAACTGCGCGTGCCGTTCGGCTACGTAGCTGGCGGAGTGGCGTGCGATCCGGTGGAGAAGAAGCCGTTTTTTCACCTGCTGCCCGGCTCCGGCGCGTTGACGTTCGGGATGCTCGGCTGCGATTTTCACTGTGCTTACTGCCAGAACTGGTTCACCAGTCAGGCGTTGCGCGAGCCGGATGCGACCGCGCCGATCGCCGCCGCCACGCCGGAGCAGATCGTCGGCTCGGCCGTGCGCAGTGGTGCCCGGCTGGTCGTGTCCAGCTACAACGAGCCGCTGATCACGGCGGAGTGGGCGGTGGCGGTTTTCCGGGAAGCCATCGAGTGTGGGCTGAAGTGTGCGTTTGTTTCCAACGGCAACGCCACCGCCGAGGCGCTCGACTTACTCCAGCCGTGGATCGTGGCTTACAAGATTGATCTCAAGGGCTTCGACGACCGCCGTTATCGCACACTCGGCGGGACGCTGGAGGGTGTGCTCAAGGGCATCCGCATGGTTCACGCGCGCGGCCTGTGGCTGGAGATTGTCACGCTGGTCGTGCCCGGTTTCAACGACAGCGACGCCGAGTTGCGAGACCTGGCGCAGTTCATTGCTTCCGTGAGCCGCGACATTCCCTGGCACGTCACGGCGTTTCACCCGGATTTCCGCCTGACCGATCCGGCGGCGACCAGTGCCCGCCAGCTCTTGCGCGCGGCGGAGATCGGCGTGGAAGCGGGGCTGCACTTCGTCTATGCCGGCAATCTGCCCGGCAGCGTCGGCGATTGGGAAACGACGTTCTGCCCCGGCTGCCGCGCCAGACTGGTCGAGCGCCGCGGCTTCCACGTGCGTGGCAACCGGATCACCGCTGCCGGCCGATGCCCGGAGTGCCAAACCTCCATCCCCGGCCTTTGGAATTAGGAACTCAGGAAATCAGGAAGCGCAAATGGGGCAGGCGGGCAGGTCGGAAGTCTATTTTTCTGATTTCCTGAGTTGGGTGTGTGACCGTTCAGTAACCCAAAGTTGATAAGCAGGCTGGGCGCTCATTTTGTGGTTGCATATTGTAGCTATACAGATACATTGCCGCCATGAAACCAAATCTCGATTCTCTCCTCCAACAACGGCAGGCCCTCG
>CAINDV010000002.1 GCA_903847485.1 uncultured Verrucomicrobiota bacterium | reverse complement strand
GCCAGTTTTCAAGAAATGAAATCGAAAAAGGAAGCGACAGCCCTGCCGCCCGCGTCAGCACACAACAGAACCCAACGCTACCTGACGTGGACCGGACAGTAGTGAAATCAAATCAGAAATCAGAAGACAGCCCACCACCACCGCCAGGAAAATCCCTGCCGCCATGACCAACAATCGCTCCACCTTCAGCCTTCGGATTTCGATTTCCGACGCCCCCTCATGAACCTCCACCTCCTCCGCCACGGCATAGCCGCTGATCTTGGCACCGACGGCATCAAACGCGACAGCGAGCGCCCGCTCACCAGCGAGGGCCGTGAAAAACTGTACCGCGTCACCGCTGCGATGCAGGCCATGGAACTCGCGTTCGACCTCATCCTTTCCAGCCCCCTTCTGCGGGCGCGGCAGACGGCGGAAATCGTCGCCGACGCGTTCAAGGCGCGGAAGCAGATGAGCCTGGAAGACGAGTTGGCGTGCGGCGGCAACGTGCGCGAACTGGTCCAGCGACTCGCCCGCCTCCGCCCGGTGCCCGCGAGCGTGCTGCTCGTCGGGCACGAGCCGGGCCTGAGCGAATTGGTGTCGCTGCTCTGCGCCGGCGACCTGCGGTTGGCGATGGATTTCAAGAAAGGCGGGCTGTGCCGGCTTGAAATCGGGACACTCCGTCCTAGCCGGTGCGCCACGCTGGTCTGGCTGCTGACGCCGAAGCAAATGGCGTTGATGCGGTAAGGCGGCGGCCAACCAGCCTCCGCCGGGCACGCCGAACTCTCTGACTCGGCGCGAACTTGCGCCCCGTCGGGCGGATTAACCCGAACTCCCTAGGAATGGGGAGCGCACGCGGCCCGTGTGCCGGTTTGGGCGACCCGCCCAAACCTTCGTCGCACAGCTTGTAATTGATTAGCGGCTTGATGCCTTGGGCACGGGATTCCCTTTAATCAGGCCAGCCAAGGCGGTGGGTTTGCGTATGTTCTGTCTGTGTTCACCTGTGTCCATCTATGGTTTCTATTGAATAGATACGACTAAGCTTCAAAAGAAGTCACCTTCCGCCGAGCGCCTTACCGGCGTCCTGACTAGCTGCAAGGCCTCCTTTTGCCGCTTCCGCTCGCCGGCGCCACGCGCGACTTTGATCGGTTGGCCGGTGTCATAGTCCAGGCCCGTCACATACATCGCCGTGGAGAGCATCATGGGCAGCGGGATGAAGTCTTGCACCTGTTGGAGCTGCCAGCGCGATTGGCGGAGGAACTGTTCCACCGCGCCCATCTCTTGCTCGCCGCAGCCGGGGAAGCTGGAGATGAAATAGGGCACCAGATACTGTTCCTTGTTCGCCGCCTGACTCTCTTGGCGGAACCGCTCCTGGAATTTCTCGAAGATACCCGCGGGTTTTCTCATGCGCCGCAGCACGTCTGGGTGGAGGTGTTCGGGCGCGACCTTGAGATGCCCGGAGACGTGGTGGCGGACTAACTCGCGCAGGTATTCCGGCGTGCGCAGCGCCACGTCCATGCGGATGCCGGATTGCACGAAGACGTGTTTGACGCCGGCGGTTTCGCGGGCGGCCCGCATAAGCCGGATGGCTGGGTCCTGTTGCACGTCGAACTTAGTGCAGAGTGTCGGATGCAGGCAACTGGGACGGCGGCACACCTTGCATGCCTCGGCTAAGTCGTTGTGACAGCCATAAAGATTCGCCGTGGGACCGCCGAGGTCGGACACTGTGCCGCGAAAATCCGGTGCCGCAGCCAGGCGGCGAATTTCCTGTAACACGGAGCCTTCACTGCGACTGGTGAGGAACTTACCTTGATGCACACCAATGCCGCAAAAGGTGCAGCCCGCCGGACAGCCGCGCACTACAGTGATCGAGTCCTTGATCATCGTGTAGGCCGGAATCCGCTGCGTGTAAGCGGGGTGCGGCCGGCGCGTGAAGGGTAACTCGTAGAGCGCATCCATGGCCGCAACATCCAGCGGAATCGCAGGCGACTCCACCACCACCGCGCGGTCGCCGTGGCGCTGTAACAGGCGGCGGCCATTGAAGGGACTCTGTTCACGCTCGACCAGCTTAGTGATCGGAAGCAGTAGGTTCTTATCCTTCTGCAAAGCGTCCCAACTGGGCATCTCCAGATGCTCGCTGAAGTCGGCGGCGGCCGTCGCCTTGGCGCCCAGCAACCGCGCCGTGCCGCGAATGCCGCTGAAGTCACTGACCAACAAGGGCGCTCCTGGCGAGGGAATAGCGGAAAACGGAGAGCGGCCAGCGGAACTATGCTTCGTGGCGCTACTGTCCACCGCCGCCGCGCTGCGCCGGGCGATTTCGCGCACCGCCGTTTCACCCATGCCGAAGACGAGCAGGTCCGCCTTAGATTCCAATAGGATGGACGGCCTAAGTTTGTCCTCCCAATAGTCGTAATGCGCGACCCGCCGCAGGCTGGCCTCGACACCGCCTAAGATGACTGTCACGCCGGGAAACGCCTGGCGACATAGCTGGGCATAGACGATGGCCGCGTGATTGGGCCGTTGGTCAAGTGTGCCTCCTTCACTGTAGGCGTCCTCTTGGCGGCGATGGCGGGCCGCAGTGTAGTTAGCCACCATGGAATCAAGGTTCCCGGCCGTGACGCCGCAGAACAGTCGCGGGCGGCCCATGACTTGCAGCCTCGTGGCATCCCGCCAGTCCGGCTGTGCCACAATGCCCACGCGCCAGCCCTCCGCCTCCAGCACCCGGCCAATGATAGCCGCGCCAAAGGCGGGATGGTCAACATAGGCGTCCCCGGTGACGAGGAGCACGTCGAGCGTGTCCCAGCCGCGGGCGGACATTTCCGCGCGGGACACGGGCAGCGGTGGCAAAGCGGGTGCGTTCATGTGCAATAAGATGCCGACAATCGTGAAAGTCGCGTGTCGCCAGCATAGACGCGCGAGGCGGGAAGTGCCAGCGAACCAACGGCGGATTTACGGCGGCAACTCTCATTTTGGCCGTGAGTAACGCCCAGAACCGGCTAAAGCCGTGACTCCGAACGGCCCCGACCCGGCGCACCGCGCTGCGCTCCCGGCGTCTACTTCGCCGCTGCGATTTAGGCACACCTATATCTAAGAGCCTGTTTGGAAACTCTGGCTGTGGTAGGGCGAGGCTCCTGCCGAGCCTCGACGGCGGCTACGCGATGATTCCGGAAGGCTCGGCAGGAGCCTAGCCCTACCGCCGCAGGCATTTTCAAACACGCTCTAAGAGGTCGGTGGTGAGTATGTATTGGGCGCTCGAAAATCCTTGCTGAATTCCGCCACGCCTGGGAGTAGCCTTTAGCCGCGTGATGTATCCGTTAGTCATTCCGACGTTGCTCCTGGTGGCCGGCATAGTGCTCGGCGACCGGTGGTGCCCTCCCTTGGCGTGGCTCTTCGCCGCGGGCTTCTTGTGGCTTATCCCTAGCTTGGTCTGGACTCGTGGTCGGACCTGGTGTCTGGGGGGCCTTTGTCTTTGCGTCGGCTGGACCAATCAAGTCCTCCACACCGCGATCCTCTCGCCCGAAGACCTGCGGCTGGCCTTCCACGAGCCGGCCCTCGTCACGCTGCGCGGACGCCTGGTCGAGACGCCGTACCAACGGGTGTTTGACCGCGGTGAAACCGAGGTCTGGCGCACGCTTGCCATCGTGGACACCAGCGCCGTCCAAGGCCGTAACCAAGCCTGGCAGCCCACTGTCGGCCGGGTGGCTGTCAGCACTCCAGGCGTGTTGTCAGTTCGCTATTTTGGCGGGCGGGAAGTGGAGATTCGCGGCGTGCTTAGTCCGCCTGAACCGCCGCTGGCACCGGGCCAATTCGACTATCCGACCTATTTGCGCCGGCAGGGGATTTACTTTCAGTTGCGCGCCGAAGGCACCGCCGATTGGGGCCTGGCGGGGGACGAATCCGCGGAGGCCAAACGACCGGTGGCCGATCGTTTCCGAGCCTGGGCACAGGGCACACTGGCGCGGGGTTTGCCGGCGGAAGACGAGCCGCTCCGGCTGCTCTGGACCATGACACTGGGATGGAAAACCGGGATGACTCAGGAGATGTCCCTGCCGTTCATGCGCTCGGGCACGATGCACATTTTCGCCATCAGCGGATTGCACATCGCACTGATTGCCGGGATATGGGTGGCGTTGCTGCGCGTCCTCCAAGTGCCGCGCAGCCTCTGTGGCCTGGTAGTGATCCCACTCATCTGGTGCTACACCGGCGTCACGGGCTGGCAGGCTTCGGCCATCCGCTCCACGGTGATGATGACCATCATCATCCTAGGATGGTCGCTGCGACGGCCCAGCGATCTGATCAACTCACTGGCGGCCGCGGCGATGATTATTCTGCTTTGGGATCCGGAGCAACTCTTTCAAGCCAGCTTCCAACTCTCGTTCGGCTGCGTCCTAAGTCTGGGATTGTTTGCCCGCTTGTTTCAAACCACTGCCCGCGGCTGGCTGGCGCCGGATCCCTTGTTGCCGGCGGAGTTACGCCCGCGCTGGCAGCGTTGGCTGCGCGAGCCGGCGCTCTGGTTGGCCGCCAGCGTGGCCACTTCGCTCGCCGCCTGGCTAGGTTCGATCCCCTTAGTCGCCTATTACTTCAATCTCTTCAACCCAGTCAGCCTGCTATCCAATGTCGTCGTCGTGCCCCTAAGCGCCCTGGCACTGACGAGTTGCATGGCCAGCCTGGGCACCGGCTCCTGGGCGCCCCTGCTGACGGAATGGTTCAATCATGCCGCGTGGTTCTTCATGTGGCTGATGATTCACGCCAGCGAATGGTTCGCCGGCCTGCCGGGCGCGTGGTTCTATGTCCGCGCCCCGTCGGCGCTGGCCTTCACCTTTTACTACACGGCACTCGTCAGTCTCACTGCCGGCTGGCTGGTGAAACCGAAGCTCCGGCTCTGGGTGGGCGGCGCGCTGGCGCTACTCGCCGCAGTTGGGCTGGGTCAATGGCTATGGGAACGTCCAGTCACTCGTCTTACCGTCCTACCTCTTAGCGGCGGACACGCCATTTACTGCGCTGCTCCCGCCTCGCAGGACAGTTTCCTACGCGACTGCGGCGATGCTTCGGCGAGCGAATTTATGACGATTCCCTTTCTAAAACATGAAGCCGTCAATCACTTGCCCACCTTCATCCTATCGCATGGTGATGTCCGGCAAATCGGCGGCGCGACTAACATTCTCCGCGAGTTTCCGCCCGGCCAGATAGTCACCAGCCCAACGCGGTTCCGCTCACCTAACTACCGGGCCTTGACCGAGACCAACCCCCGGGTGCGCGACAGCCGCCGTATTCTTCAGCGCGGCGAACAACTGGGCCGCTGGCAGGTGTTACATCCTGCCGCTGCCGACCAGTTCCCGCAAGCGGACGATGCCACTCTCGTGTTACACGGCACCTTCGACGGTGTCTCGGTGCTGCTACTTTCTGACCTCGGCCGAGCGGGGCAAGAGATGCTCTTCCAACGCCATCCCGATTTGCGGGCGGACCTCGTTATCGCCGGCCTGCCCGCACAGGGCGAACCCCTTAGCGCCGGACTGCTGGCCGCACTTCAGCCGCAACTGGTGATCCTTGCAGACTCGGACTTCCCCGCCACGCGCCGCGCGCCGCCGTCTCTGCGCGCCCGGTTCGCGGCGCAACTCGTCCCCGTTCTCTACACGCGCGAAACCGGTGCCATCACGCTGCGCCTGCGCGGCGGTAGCTGGCGCGCAGAGAGCGCCACCGGGCAGACCATCTCCATCCCGCTTACTGTCCGGAAACTCGAACCCCAGCAGCTTCCAGAGGCTGCGCGCTAATGTCCCTTGCGGGACTTGAGCACGACGACGATGACGTTGGCGTGGACCGCACGGCGCCGACGCAAGGAAAGGGCTACTGTCAATTAGCGGGACTGACCCCCTTGCGAATTAACCGATTGAGCATGTTTTGCTTCGGCTGGTTGACCGTCGCCCAGTCGTCCTTGAGCACGCCGCCGGTATCGCCACTGTTCGGATTCCAGCACCAATAGGTCCAATACATCCGGTTGTCACGGATGTAATCCACCAGCGCGTTCTGCCAGACCGCTTCCTTCTTCCGCATCGGATCGGTTTCTGCGCTGGCATCAACCGCACGACCACCAAACTCGCCTACCAGCACCGGCGCAAGCCCCTGGCGGTGGATGTACCCCCAGTGCTTATCCCAAACCGCGACCAAGTTCTTTGGAAAATCCGCATCATTGAACCATTGCTGCCCGGACACACCTGGCCCGTAGTCGTGGGGCGAATACACCACCCGCTGCGGCACCTTCAAGCGCACCGGGTGCGACGCAACTCCCAGCAGGTTGCCACCCCACCAATAGCTGTCGTTGCCTACACGGCCCACGCCTTCCACGACGATCAACCAGTTCGACTGGATGCTTAGAACGGCGTTGCCAGCGCGCTCAGCCGCCAGTCGCCAGTCAGTTTTCTCATCGCCGCTGCCCCAGGTGGCCTTGCCGTGTGGTTCGTTGTGCAAGTCCGCGCCGATGACCGTGGCGTTCGTGCGGTAGCGCACGGCCAGCGCTTTCCAATGCTCAATCCAAGTCGTTTCGCTGACGGTCGCGGTGTACCACAATTCTGACTGTGCGTTCTCGTCGGGGCGGTGCCGATCAAGGAGTATTCTGATGCCGCGCTGGCCTGCTTTCTCCACCAACTTGTCCAATACTTGCAACGGCGTCAGTTCCTTCAACTCCGGGTTTTCCGAGTAGTTGATGTTGAGCTTCCGCCCCGGCGCAAGCGGTTTGAAGATGTCGTCGGACCAGGGAATGCGCAGCAGGTTGTAGCCCAATCCCTTCAACTGGTCCAGGTAGCTGTCCAAGCTCCGCTGCCACAGACCATGGGGCACGCGATCCTTGGTTTCGAGACCAAACCAACTGATCCCATTGAGTGTGGCGGGCCGTCCTTCATCGTCCAAAATCTGATTGCCGGAGGTGTGGAAATATCCGCTTGCGAGAGCCACGGCGGGACAAGCCCACATCGCGAACACGACTAAAGGGTGTTTCTGCATAATGGCCGATCTGGATATTGATCGGATTGCCGCAGGCACTATTGGATCCCGAGTGGCAACCGGGTGAAAGTGGTAATCTTCGAGGCAACGAGGCTATCGGAGGCGCGGCACGGCAGAACTGGTAAGGCCCACCCCAAATTTGGAAAAAGAACTGCTCACGAAGACCGCAAGGCTACCCGCTTATTGGGCCGTGAGCGTGCCGTTCAGTTGATAAATGAAGAACCCGAAATTTCCAGAACGAAGGGGTGTGACTTCAACCGTTATATCTCGCAGGTCATATTTGCAGTCAAAAGAGAAGACATTTGTCTCATCTACTACCGTCATAGGGACTTTCGGAAGAAAGCCCTGGGTTTTGATCCACACTTCCTTGCCCGCCGAATCCTTTAGTGCGAACTGGAGGGAAGCTGAATTACGATTAGTAACCGTGTCAGCATGGTACTCGTATTGGATAGCAACCACCAATTTCTTAATGCTTTGGACGCCTTGCTCCAAATCAACCTTCGCTGTTAACATGAATGGAGGTTTGCTAGTTGTGATACATACTTCAGCGTCACCTGGCAGGTTAGCCATTTTAGGACCGTCGGAACGACTGAATATGTGGAGTTTGCCAAGCGAAAAACTGAACGGAAACTCCCTCACTTGGGGCGGGGGGGGAGGCTTGATATCGTTTGTTTTGGGTGTCCCATTAACGAGTGTTGGGGGTTTAGCGGTCCCCGGTTTCATCCAGTAGCCTATCACGAATGCCACGATCCCAAAAGTTACGACGCCTACGATCAAACCGAATTGTTTTTTCTGTTTCATTGTTGTTGTATTCTTAGATGACTTCTTAACGAAATAGGCCACAACGCCCGAGACGATACTAACGATACCAGGCACCACTGCAAGGGTTAATTGCCAAAGATGTTCGTCTGTCATAGCTTTACCTTAAAACTGATAGCAAATTTGCTTTTGACACTCCGCAGTTCACGGAGAATCGTCTCTGGGTCGTTGTCATCGCGGACTGAGTATATCGCAGCTAGGCCGCTATGCAACATCTTTTTTAATATTTTCGCCGAAAAGGGAAAAGAGACCGCCGCCGCACAGCCGTTGAGTTAAGGCGAGCGGTGCGACAGACCCCTCCGGCCCGCCCGCGGCAGCTCCGTAGGAGCGGCATGTTTATAGCCGACGGCGCTCCAAACGTGTCCCAAGCCCCGTAGGGGCGGCAGGTCTTTGTGCGGCGACCCAACTGGATGCCCGACGGAGAACCTATATGCCGCCCCTACGGGGCTTAGGGCACGTTCCGGGTGCCGTTGGCTATAAACATGCCGCTCCTACGGAGCTGCCGCAGGCGGGCCGGAGGGATCTGTCGCACCGCTCGCCTTAGGCCCATAAAGGGTCAGTCCCGACAATTGACAGAGCCCGCCGCCGCACAGCCGTTTAGCTAAGGCGAGCGGTGCGACAGGTTCCTCCGGCCCGCCCGCGGCAGCTCCGTAGGAGCGGCATGTTTATAGCAGACGGCGCTCCAAACGTGCCCCAAGCCCCGTAGGGGCGGCAGGCCTTTGTGCGGCGGCCCAACTGTATCCCGGCGGAGAACCTTATGCCGCCCCTACGGGGCTTGGGGCACGTTCCGGGTGCCGCTCGCTATAAACATGCCGCTCCTACGGAGCTGCCGCAGGCGGGCCGGAGGGATCTGTCTCACCGCTCGCCTTAACTCAACGGCCGTGGGGTGACTTCGGAGTCCGACTAACTTGATGACCTATTCCTCACTCATCGCCTTACCCGCGTTGGCACGAGGCACCCGGACCTGTTCCGGCGACAAACGAAAGCGGATCAGCTTTCCGCCCACAACGGCTTTCGCAACCGTGGCGGAAAGGTAGTTGGGTTGACGACTTCGACTCCGCCCTCGACGCGCCCAAGGACAAGCTCGCCCTTGCCGACCTCCCGGAACGCTGGGGAACGTTCGCCGGCCGCGCGCTTCGTTCGCCCAGCGATAGCAACGGGTCGGCGGTCAATCTGTGGTTCCCCCGGCTCAATCCGCAAGCAGCAATTCTGCCCATGAACCTGACAGGGCTGATTTCGGTTCCAGCGCTCGGTGCAGCTCTTGCGTCGGGTAGTTTTTCAGGTTGGCGGGACATGCGTTGGGGCGACTAGACTCATTTGCGGGCCACTCTTGCGAGCGCACCATAGAACATCACAGTCACACTGCGCCGAGCGCTGGAACCGAGATCAGCCCTAGCAGGTTCATAGGCGTAACGCGCGTAAAAAGTTCGGGGCGGTCTAATTTTGGCCGTAGGTCACGCCAAGAACCGGCTAAAGCCGGGACTCCGAACAGCCTTGGGCAGCGTCTGGCAGGGTTCGTAGTCCCGCCTTTAGCCGTAATCATTCAGCAGCAACCACGAAATACACGAAATACACGAAATCAAACTGAAGCCAGGCCGGAGGCCGAACCCGGATCACCAGCTTCACCTTCCAGTCACCTTTCAGTGACTGGTTCTCCACCTCAGGACGGCGCGGCACCGCCTTTCTTTTCGTGTATTTTGTGTGTTTCGTGGTTCCGCCTTCTGCATAGATCGGCATAGGCGGTCGGGGACAAAATGAGAACTGCCACCCCGCCGCCAATGTTTTTGCCTTTTTCAGCGCGCGGCTTCCCGCTTACCTTGCCGCCATGCGTCCTGACTTGCTCAAAGACGTGACCCGCATCGTGGTCAAGCTCGGCACTGGCGTCCTCACCGACCGTCGGAAGCAGCCGGACTTGGCGCAAATGAAGCAACTGGTCGCGCAGATGGCCGCCCAGCGCCAAGCTGGGCGCGACCTCGTCCTCGTCTCTTCCGGCGCGGTCGGCGCGGGCATGGGCGTGCTCGGCTACGACAAGCGCCCCAGCGACCTCAGTGAGTTACAGGCCTGCGCCGCCGTCGGCCAATCGCGCCTGATGGCCACCTACGATACTCTCTTCGCCGCTCACGGCCTCCATGTGGCGCAAGTGCTCCTCACCCACGACGATCTCGAACACCACGAGCGCCACCTTAACGCCCGCAACACTCTCTGCACCCTGCTCGCCCGCGGCGTCGTGCCCATCATCAACGAGAACGACGCCATCTCCTTCACCGAAATCAAATTTGGCGACAACGACCTGCTCTCGGCGCTCGTCGCCTCGCTGCTGCCTGCCGACCTGCTGGTGATCCTGACGACCGTGGATGGCGTCCTCGAAAACTTCGGCGGACCGCACGCTCGTGTTATCCCAGTGATTGAGCGGATTGACGCGCGAATCGAGGGCCTGGCCAGCGGCACCACCAGCGCCACCGCCGTCGGCGGCATGACCTCCAAGGTGCAGGCGGCTAAGATCGTCATCCGCGCCGGCATTCCGCTGGTGATCGCCTCCGGGCGCAAGCCGGCCACGCTGGCGCGCGTCCTGGCGGGCGAGGACGAAGGCACGCTCTTCGTGCCGCGCCCGACGAAGCTGCGCGGCCGGCAGCGCTGGATCGCCTTCTTTCACCATCCTAAGGGCACGCTGGTCGTGGACGACGGCGCAAAGGCGGCGTTGCGCGACGGTGGCAAAAGCCTGCTGCCGCCCGGCCTCGCCCGGTGCGACGGCGACTTCGCCGAAGGCGACGTGGTGCGCCTCTGCGACCTGAACGGCACCGAGTTTGCCCGCGGCCTGGCGGGTTTCAGTTCGGCGCAGATTCGCGCCGGCAAGCTGCACCGCGTGGAAGTCGTGCATCGGGACAACTTAGTCGTGCTGTGAAGACTCCTGTGCTACCTGACCGAATCAGCCATGCGTCAGCCAACCGCTGACACAGTGCTGCCAGCCGCCCATGATGAAAGCCACCTCGTTCAGAGACTTGCGATTGCGCGGCGGCTATGCGGAGGCGGGGCTTCTCGACGCCGTTGAGGTAGATAACCGCGCACTCCGGGCTTGACCGCGCCGGGCCGGGAGCGCAAGGTTAGCCCTGCTGGGCATCGGCCCGGAGAAACACAAAACACGACCACTAAGAAGACATCGAAGATAGGAACATTATGAAAAATACAGTGACACAAACCAAACAGTTGTCAGTGAAACCCCATGTCTCCGCCGCCCTCGGCCGCTGGCTGGCGCTGGCGCTGGTGGTAGGAGCCACCCTCGCTGCCCAGGCGCAACGCACGGCCACCGCCACGGCCACGGTCAGCGGCGGTGCCGTGACGGCCATCACGGTCACAGACGGCGGAGCGGGTTACTCGCAGGCACCGGTCGTGATCCTAGCTGGCGGCGGTGGCACTGGGGCCACGGCCACGGCCTTGTTGACGACTGGCACAGTGAGCCAGATCAGCGTGATGACCGGCGGCAGTGGTTATACGAACACGCCAGAAGTCATCATCTCCGCACCGCCCGGTCAGCCCACGATGTTGGGCCTCCAACTAATTCCTCTGTTGACGATCTACGGCTGGCCGGGAGACACCAATTGGATCGAAACCTCAGACTCATTGGACACCAACGCGGGGGTGTGTGACCGTTCAGTAACCCAAAGTTGATAAGCAGGCTGGGCGCTCATTTTGTGGTTGCATATTGTAGCTATACAGATACATTGCCGCCATGAAACCAAATCTCGATTCTCTCCTCCAACAACGGCAGGCCCTCG
>CAINDV010000001.1 GCA_903847485.1 uncultured Verrucomicrobiota bacterium | reverse complement strand
GGCGACACGTTTGAGCTGTGCAAGGAGTGCATTGATGAGGGCTTCACCAGCGTGATGATTGACGCCAGCCACGAGCCGTTCGAGAAGAACGCCGAGATCTGCAAGAAGGTCGTGGAGTACGCCCACAAGCACGATTGCTCCGTGGAAGGCGAGTTGGGCCACCTGGTCGGGGCGCAGTTCGACGACGGCGAAGAGGGCGGCAGCCATTCCAGCAGCGGTCACTACACCAACGCGGACGAGGCGGTCCAGTTCGTAAAGCTCACCGGCGTGGATTCCCTGGCGGTGGCCATCGGCAACTCCCACGGCGCTTACAAGTTCAAGGGCGAACAGCACCTGGATCTCGAACGGCTCAAGGTCATCAAGAAGGCGCTCATGGAAGCCGGCATGGGTGATTATCCGCTCGTCCTGCACGGTGCCTCCAGCGTGCCGAAGTACCTCGTCGAGGAGATCAACAAGTACGGTGGCAAGATGGGCACCGATACCGCCGGCGTGCCGGAAGCCGACATCGAAGTCGCCCGTCGCACCGGTTGCACCAAGGTCAACATTGACACCGACCTGCGCCTGGCCATGACCGCCGGTATCCGCAAGGTTTTCGCCGAATCCCCGAAGGAATTTGATCCTCGCAAATACCTCGCTCCCGCCCGCCAGACAGTCAAAGACCTCGTCCGGCACAAGGTCAAGAACGTCCTGTGCTGCGCTGGTCATGCCTTCGACTGAGCGTCTTCATCCTCATCCTGCAAACCCCGCTAGACCAAGTGCCCGGCGGGGTTTTCCGTTGTTTGCCTGGGTGAATGGAGAGGAGTGTTGACGCCGACTTGGAGGCGTACAGAGTTGCGACATTATGCCCCACACTGTGTCACATCAACGACGCATAATCGAGCCATTGTGACTCATTTGAGGTGACATTGGAATTCCTTCTACGCCGTATGATGCTGATATTGAGCTTTTTCCGAAATGCCCCTCTTTCGGCATCAATCCAGCTTCCAAGGAAAGCCGTCAGTCAACCATTAAAAGAAAGGAACACAATATGTTTATGACGAGATGGCAGCAACCGGAGACGCCGACATGGGCCAGCATTGGTCGGCTGTCTAGCTTACGGGACGAACTGGATCGGCTCTTTGAGTCGCCCTTCGCCGAGTTGGCGGGCACAAACCGCCTGTTGGCGGGCTGGACGCCGAGGATGGACCTGCATGAAGACAAGGATCGCTTCGTGGTGAAGGCCGAATTGCCTGGGATGAAGAAGGACGACATCGAAATCTCCCTGCACGAAGGTGCCCTCACTTTGGGTGGCGAGCGCAAACGCGAAGAGAAGTTCGAGAGTGCCGACACTTGCCGCGAAGAGCGGTTCTTTGGCAAGTTTCGCGGAGCATTCTGTTGCCCAAACCGGTCGCCGCAGACAAGGCAGCGGCCACCTATGTTGATGGCGTGCTAACGGTGACACTTCCCAAAACCGAGGAAGTGAAGCCGAAGCAAATCGAGGTCACCGTCAAGTAAACCGAAACCACCGCCCCTGGCAGTCTGTCCGCCGGGGGCACATCACAACTCCAGCGATCATGAAAACGACTATGCAAAAACAAGCCAGTCGAACTCTCAGCGAACCAACCCCCGGGCCGGTTCGCCTCGCCACCCCGGACGTGGACATCTTCGAGACCGCCGATGGGTGGAAACTTCAGGCCGAAATGCCCGGAATCAGCAAGGCGGGCCTTTCCGTCACACTGGAAGGGAACGAACTCACCATCGCCGGCCGCCGGCCGCCGGTGCCCGGAGATTTGATTCCGATCTTCCAGGAATTGGAGTCGGCGGATTTCCGGCGCGTCTTCGAACTCGACCTGGCCATTGACGCCGACAAGATCGCCGCGCAAATGGATCAGGGCGTTCTGACGTTGCATCTGCCGAAAGCCGAGCGTGTGAAACCCCGGCGAATTGAGGTGGCCGGTTGATCCCGGCTCGCAAGCGAGGAGAAGAAGGCCGGCGGCCACTCGCGGGCGAGGCTTTCTTCCGCTTGGGTGCAGCCAGTTCACCCTCCCGTCGGCAACGGCGGGAGGGGTTCTTCTTTCAGCGAGCGTGGGCCGTTTGGCGCTGCGCTTACATCTCGCCGTAGTTCCGCGAAGCGTGGCCGAGCGAAAGCTTGAGCCAGGTGCGGAGGATGAGCCAGAGCTTGCGCGGCTTGCCCAGACGGACCGGTTGCGGGCCGAAGACGTGGTAGTGCCGGCGTTCGAGTTTGCGCAGCAACTGCCAGTACACCGCCCCCATCAACTCGGCAGCGATCATCGAGCGGCGGTCTTCCGGCGGCAGCGTCTGACGCGCGAGCCGGTAGCACCCCCGGGCGCGCTCAGCCACGGCTTCGGCCAGGCGCTGGTAGCGCTCGGAAAACTTGCCCTCCAGGATTTCCGCCTCGGTTACGCCCCAGCGCTGGAGTTCGGATTGCGGCATGTAGATGCGGCCGCGGGCGGCATCGGTGCGCACGTCACGGAGGATGTTGGTCAGTTGCAGCGCCTGGCCGAGCGCGACGGCGTAATTACGGCAGGCGGCGTTCTGGTAGCCGAATATCTCGATGCTCAGCAGGCCAACGACAGAGGCGACGCGGTAACAATAGCGTTCCAGCGCATCGAAGTCCGCGTAGCGCCGGGTGTGCAGGTCCATTTCACAGCCTTGGATCAGCTCGTCAAACAGGTTGAACGGCAGTCGGAATTGCTGGATGACGGGCTGCAGTTCGCGGTTCACCGCGAATTCCGGCGTCCCGCCATCACAGGCGCGGCGGATGTCGGCGCGCCACCGGGCCAGAGCCGCAGCCCGCTGGGACTCCGGCGCGGTGTCTTCGTCGGCCACGTCGTCCACTTGGCGACAGAAAGCGTAAAGAGCGGACATAGCTTCGCGCCTGGCCTTGGGCAGGAGCACGAAGGCGAGCGCGAGATTGGAGGCGCTCCGGCGGGTGATCTGCAGGCTCTGCTGCATCAGCTCGGTGCGGAGGAACCGGGGGACTCGGCTGGCTCGTCGGGGAGAGGCCGCTTGGGCGGCAGTCCGCCCGTCTGGGCCAGCGTGGGAAATCGGCGGCGGAACTTGACGTGCCGGCGTTTGCCGGAGTGGTGAGACTCGGACTTAGACGCCGTGACTTCCGGCTGGGAATCAGCCTCGGCTGAAGAGCCGGCCTCGGCTGAATCACGGTGGTGATGCCGATGGTGGTGTTGGCGCCCGGAGGAGTCTCGGTGGCGCGGTCTCTTCCGGATGAACCCCACCCATACGATGAGCGCCACCGCCAGCGCCACGAGACCGAAGAGCACCAGGGCGACTTCCTTGGCGGCGAATGACATGGTCTTGGTGTCGAGAATCCCTTCGCCGATTTTGATCGCCGCCAGATTAAAAAACCATTGGTTCACGTAAATATCTCCTTTGCCGGTTGGCCCTCCGGCTCGTCTTCGCTCCCCGGTCCACAGCCCATATTCAGCCGCTGCATCCGATAACGCAACGCATGGCGGCTGAGCCGCAATTGTTCCGCCGAACGCGTCAGGCTGCGCTGGTTATGCTCCAGCACGCTGTTGATCAACATCCGTTCATGCTCGGCCAGCAGTTCGTCGAGCGAACGGCCGCCGGCCGTCGGCACCGCCGCCGCCGGGCTGCCGGAGCGCAGCCGCGCCTCCAATTGAAAATCCGGCAGGCTGCCGGCCTGGATTTCCGCGCTGGGATCGAGGATCAAGGCGCGCTCGACGACGTTGCGAAGTTCGCGCACGTTGCCCGGCCAGTTGTGCGACATGAGTTTCTGTCCGGCCAGATTGGAAAAGCGTCGGGCGGGCTTGCGCATGGTCGCGGCGAACTGCCGCAGAAAATGTTCCGCCAGCACCAGGACATCCGGCCCGCGCTCCCGCAGCGGCGGCAGTCGGAACTGCACCACATTCAACCGGTGGAACAAATCCTCGCGGAACTGGCCCTCGCGAATGGCTTCGATGATGTCGCGATTGGTGGCGGCGATGAGGCGCACGTTGACCCGTAATTCCTGCGTGCCGCCGACCCGCGTGAAGCTGCCGTCTTCCAGGAAGCGCAGGAGCTTGGCCTGCAGCGGCCGGCTCATGTCGGCGATTTCGTCCAGGAAGATCGTGCCGTCATCGGCCTCCTCGACGCGCCCTGGTTTCTGCTTGAGCGCCCCGGTAAACGCGCCTTTTTCATGCCCGAAAAGCTCACTCTCCAGCAGCGTCTCCGGGATGGCGGCGCAATTGATCCGGATGTAACTGGACGGCCGCCGGTTGCTCAGGCTGTGGAGCGCGCCTGCCACCAGTTCCTTGCCGGTGCCGCTTTCGCCCAGCACCAACACGCGAGCTTCCGTCGGCGCCACGGTCCGGATCAGGTCGCGCAACTCGCGGATTTTCGCGCATTCGCCGACGATGTGCTCGATTTGGTAAAAGTCGCCGGCCCGGGCGCGCAGGGCGTCGTTTTCCCGGATCAACCGGTGCCGTTCGGCGCAGCGGCCCACGGCGTGCAGCAGTTCCTCCGGCGCGAAGGGTTTGCCCAAATAATCAATAGCGCCCGCCTGAATCGCTTCCACCGCCAGCCGGGCCGTCACGTAGGCGGTGATCATGAGCACGGGCAACGCGGGCCGCTGGGTGTGCAGCCGCTTGAGCAGCTCGTAACCGCTCATCCCGCCCAGCCGGGCGTCGGTGATGACCATGAGAAACTCCTGCTCGGCCAGGAGCTTCAGGGCGTCTTCCGCCGATTCGACCGAACGCACCGGATAATCCGCGTCGCCCAGGATGGTCTCCAGGGAAAGGCGCATGTTCTTCTCGTCGTCCACGACGAGCACCGGTGGCAGGGGCAGGCTCATCTAGGCAGAGTTGTGAATTTTGATCGGGGTCACGGCGGGAAATAATAGCGTGAAGACCGCGCCGTTTCCAAGCGCGGATTCGACCCGGATGGTGCCGCCGTAGAGGTCCACGTTGTGTTTCACGATGGCCAGGCCCAGCCCGGTGCCTTTCTCTTTGGTGGTGTAATAGGCCTCAAAGACCCGCGCCAGCTTGTCGGGCGCAATGCCGGGGCCGTCGTCGCGAAAGACGATTTCCACCGAGTTGTCCGGCTGGCTGACGGCGCGCACCCAGACGTTGCCCCGGCCTCCGGTGGCCTCGCGGGCGTTGAGGAGCAGGTTGACCAGGATTTGCGACAAGTGAACTCGCTGCATCACCACCGCCGGCAGCAGACCGTCGTAGTCGCGGTGGACGCGGGTGGCGAAGTTGCCTCCGGCCGGAAACACCTCGGCAATGGCCCGGTCCAACTCGGCCGCGACCTCCAGCTTCTCGACCCGTCCTTCAGCGAGTTGCGCGTAGCCCATGAGCTGCGTGATGATCTGGTCCGAGCGATCCACCTCTTCCTGGATGATCTCGATCTGCCGCGTCACCTCGGGCTTCGCCCCGCAGGCACGCCGCAGGGAGAAGATCGTGTTGTTGATAATCGCCAGCGGGTTCTTGATCTGGTGGGCGATCTCCGCCGCCAGCCGGCCGGACGCGCGAAGTTGCGCCTCCCGGACAGAGAAATCCCGCGCCTCCTCCTGTGCCAGCCGCTGTTTCGTGAGCAGCACTTGCACGCCAAAGCTCGACACGCCCAGGAGCACCAGCACGAAGAGCCGCAGCACGATCGGCTCGGTGGGATGCTCGCTCCAACCGATGTTCAGCTCCTCGCGCGTCGTCTGGCTCAGGCTCTGGGCTACGTCCTCGCTGACCGCCACATCCATCACCCCCGCCAACACGTAGCAGAGGGCGACACTCAGGTTCAAGACCAACTGCACGATGGTCGGCGGCAGGCTCGCCGCGTTCCGCAGAATCAAGCCGACGAAGAGCCAGTAGAGCACGCTGTCGTAGCCGCCGGTGACCAGCGCCAGGGCGGAGAGAAAAACGCCGTCCACCAGGCTCACCGCAAAAACCGTCCACTGGACGATTTTTAACGGCAGCCGCGCCATGAAGAAGAGGACCATCGCCCCGGCCATATTGACGCCCGTGTAAATTGACAGCGAGTAATCCACGTAATCCACCACCAGATCCAGCGCGCCCAACACCACCCCGAACCACTGAGACGCCTGGAAGGCGTAAAACAAGATCGCAATGACCGCCAGCTTGATCGGCAGGACTACATCCCGCTCCACGATCTCGAGCCGGCGCACCTGGAGTGCCGCCTCCGGCACCGGGATGGCCAGCGACCGGCCCAGGCTTTTCAACCATTCGCGGGGGGTAAAGTGCATAGCCATCGGAGCAGGTTAAATGACGAATGACGAATGACGAATGAAACCCGAAATCCGAATGACGAAGCGCCGCCCACGATGGCACCGTTTCGCGCTATACTCCATGCCCTGTGCCACCGGGAACGCACCGCGTTTCGAGCTTCGGGCTTCGTCATTCTTTCGTCATTCGTCATTTCGTTTCTTCCAGCAATGCCATCACCCGTGGCGCAATCTCCGTCACCGGCCAGAGCCGGCCTATGCCCTCGTAGCCGCAGGACAGCATCCCTTCGTCCGGACCGAGAAACACCGCGCCGCGCGCCTTCAGCGTAGCCACGTTTGCCTGCGTGGCCGGGTGCAACCACATCCGACCGTTCATCGCCGGTGCCAACACGAGCCGGGCGCTGGTGTTCAGCGCCAGCGCTATGCACGTCAGCGCATCGTCGGCGATGCCGTGCGCCAGCTTGGCGATGACGTTGGCCGTCGCCGGCGCGATGAGCAACACCGCCGCGTCGTCCGCCAGTTCGATGTGCGACGGTTTCCAGCCCTCCGATTCGTCGTAGAGGTCGGTGACGACTGGGTTCCGCGACAGCGTTTTGAAGCACAGCGGCGTGATAAACCGCTGCGCGTCCGCCGTCATCACCACCCGCACATCGCAGCCGCCTTTGGTCAACAAGCTCGCCAGGTCCACCGCCTTGTAGGCGGCGATGGAACCGGTGACGCCGAGAATGATTTTCTTTCCAGTGCTCATGGCAAGACCGAATTAGGAACTCAGGAAATCAGGAAGGGGAACTGGGATCGGGGAGAACTTCGCGTTCCCCACTCCGCGCTCCTGAGTTCCTGATTTCCAAATCAAAAACATCGCGTCGTTCAAAATCCCGCCGGCAAAACCGCCCGACTCCGCCGCATTTTTTCTGCGTCCAAAATGATTCCAGCCCGGCGCAAATCTTCCGGGATGGTGCCGCTGACCAGCAGATAATCAAAGTTCACCCATTGCTCCACTTCCTGCCGCGCCACGCCGAGCCGCCGAGCAATGACCTCTTCGGCGTCCGTCGCACGATGACGGAGACGCTGCTCCAGCACGGCCAGCGAAGGCGGCGTCAGGAACACCATCACCAGCGCGCGACCTAGCTCCGGGTCCGCCAGCGCCTTCGCCCGGATCGTCGCCGAACCCTGCACGTCCACGTTCAGCAGCACGTCCAGACCTTGCCGGAGCTTGCCGAGCAATTCGCTGCGCAGCACGCCGTAGCTGTAGCCGTAAACCGTCGCGTTCTCGATGAACTCCCCCGCCGCCAACCGCCGCTCAAACTCCGCCGGGCTGAAGAAATAATAGTCCACGCCGTCACGCTCGCTGTTTCGCGGCGGGCGCGTCGTGCAAGTGACCGCCCGGACCAGGCCGGGCCGATTGGTGAGCAACTCATGCACGAGAGTCGTCTTGCCGGCGCCCGACGGCGCGGCAATGACCACGAGCAGACTGTTTGGAGGAGTGTCAGACATCATGCGCTGGTAAAGCTGGAGCGCCGGCCTCCGGCCCGGCGAGTTGTGCGCGAGACGGTCCGCGCCGGGCCAGAGGCCGGCGCTCCGAACTGGTTACCGAACCGAAACTCTGCGTCATTCTCTGCGTTCTTCGCGTCTCTGCGGTTTGCGAAACCCCGCCTCAACGCAGAGGCGCAAAGCACATCAAGGCCCGCAGAGTTGATGGAGCGCCGGCCTCCGGCCCGGCAAGTTGCGCGGGAGGCGGTTCGCGCCGGGCCGGAGG